>JAHEEO010000076.1:466-12537 GCA_024640665.1 Rhodospirillales bacterium
TCCTGGAGTTGCCAGAGAGCTTTCTTGAATAGGATAAAAGCAAGGGGAATGTTGCTTGTGCCTACACAAAGCCCACATGCCATCGACATTGTCCGCAGGGAACTCTAAGTAATTGATTTAATGGCGCGCCCGGAGAGATTCGAACTCCCGACCACCTGGTTCGAAGCCAGGTACTCTATCCAGCTGAGCTACGGGCGCGTTATAGATATCAATGACTTACAAGTGCCGAGTCGTTGGAGCTGTCTAATAAAACGCGAACTGTCTAATAAACCCCGCTCCAGCAAGGCGCCGTAAGTATATAGGATGAGTGGAATTACGAGGAAAATTTCTACCCGCGTGTCGAGCAAATTCTGTGCCGAGCACCACAAAACGACCTTGTTTCCCTCATCTACGCGTCCATCCTCTTCCCCGCCACGGTCGTTCGATAAAAGTTTCGTACGAGTCAACTCCCATCGACCAGTCTGCCTTCTGCTGCCAACTCGTTAGGCTACTAAATAAAAGAGTCGTGTAGCATTGGCCCCGCCCTGCTAACTAACAACGATCAATACAAAATGTTCCCAAAAGTAATTGGCTCGGCCAAAGTATCCTTAGTTTTGTTCACCGCGCTACTGATCAGTAACTCCCTCCAAGCGGCCGACGGCCCCTGGACCCTCTCCGAAGCCCTTGGGTTGGACAATGGCTTCACGTTAAGTGGCGAGCATCAAGTTCGCTTCGAGCACTACGATGGCAATGTTTTCGTCGGCGCCAGCCCTAACGATGGCGTGTTCTTTGCGCGCACGACGCTGGACGCGCAATACAGGCGAGATCGCTTCAGCGCTCAGGTAGAAATGATGGACGCTCGGCAGGCCAGGGCTGATCAAGACACTCTGCTACAAGATTCGCATGTGAGTACTCTCGATCTACTGCAGGCAAATGTCGGCTATAAGTTTGGCGCGAATAACTCAAGCGAGATTCGAGTAGGTCGAATCACGCAGGATTGGGGAAGCCGCACGCTTGTTGCCAGAAACCGCTACCGCAATGCGATTAATACGTTCGATGGCATCTCGTTCAGTCACCGGCAGGCGAATGGCAATGAGTTCAAATTCTTGTCTGCTCAGCCAGTCAGGCGAACACCGCGCGATCGATTGAGCCTGCTCAACAATGCCCATAAGGGAGACAAATCCAGCGAGGCCTTGCGCGTTCATGGTGTCTTCGCGAACCTGCCGAATCTCGTGCCATCACTCTTAGACGTCGATCTGAATTTGGAAATCTACTACATCGCACTGAAAGAGAAAGACACAAGAAAACTGCAAACCAGTAATCGAGATCTACACACTTTTGGTTTCCGCGTGCGCTCCACTCCAGCGATTAATGAGTGGGATGTAAATCTAGAGTCGATTTTTCAAACGGGCGAGCGCAGAGCATCGAGCAATCCTCTTGATACTGTGGATCTCGATCACAAAGCCTTCTATCAGCGAGTGGAACTGGCCTATAGCTTCGACATGCCATCCAAACTGCGTGCGATCTTCGAATTCAACTACGCAAGTGGTGATGAGAGCCCCCTAGATGGAGACAGCGGTCGCTTCGACTCACTCCTTGGGGTGACTGCGTTCGAATTTGGACCGGTATCTCTCTACGCGCCCATAGATCGCAGCAACATAATAACGCCGGGCATCCGTTTAACTGCGACACCTTGGACGAACGTCGCCTTGATGGCTGACTATCGCCATTTCTGGCTCGCCGAGGACAAAGACAGCTGGGGCAGAACGGGCCGGCGCGATGTGACCGGTAATAGCGGAAACTATATGGGTCAGCATCTAGAATTGAGCGTTAGATGGAGTGTCGTGCCCGGCAATGTGCGCATCGATAGTGGATTGATCATTCTTGACTCGAAGGATCTCATCGATACGCAATCTGAGTTCTTCTATATTGGCACAAAGATAGACTTTTGATCCAATGGCATGCCCCAGGCTATCTCGCACAGGTGCCTGTGGAGAATTTCAAAAAACTGGGAAGATTTCTGAACAGAACTCGGCAGAAAGACGAACGCCCTCTTATTCAGCAGACCCGCTCACTGGCGCATTGTCGCGCTTACGATTGAACCGCGTAACATCACGCTCAATGGCCTCACCGCTGCCGCCCATCTCGGCCTGCGCAGCATCGATTCTCTCCACCGCCTCGGTGTTCCAAGACGCACCGAAATCATCAACGATGTGCGGCGTTATCAGCACGATCGTCTCCGTGTTCGTTTCCGTACGCTCTTCATTGCTGAAAATACGCCGCAAACCTGGCACGCGGCGCAGCCCGGGCACGCCGTCCTGGCTTTGAGTGGAGCTGTGCTTGATCAAACCGCCGATCAGCACGGTGCGCCCAGAAGGCACAATCAATTGCGTTGTTACCTCGGTCGTCACCTGCGATGGAATACCGTTTGCATCGACGTTGCCGGTGCTCACTTCCGGATGGACGTCGAGCAGCACATTGCCGTCGCGATCCACTTGCGGCGTCACGCGCAATATCACGCCGGACTCGAGAAACTCAATCGTCTCGCTGGTCACTTGATTGATGGTGGTCGTCACTTGGAAACCGCGGCGATCACCGATAATGACCGATGCTTCCTGATTTTCCAGCGACAATAACTTCGGCGTCGACAACGTCTGCACGCGACCACGCGCTTCGAGCGCATTGAACAGCAAATCCAGCTCGTCGTTGGTCAACGTCAAAAACAATCCAGCCGTGCCTGCTGATCCCGCTGCACCGAGACCCTGCGTACCCAGCACACCGCTCGAATCTCGGATCGAAAACAGATCGGACCAGTCGATGCCATAGGAGTCTTCAGAGTTCAGTGAAATCTCCAATATCTTTGCTTCGATCAGAATTTGCCGGGGTTGATGGTCGATATCTCGAATGAGCACCTCGAATCGCGACAGAAAATCTGGCGCATCTTCAATCGTAAGCAGCATTCGATCCGGCAAGGCGGACATTTGTCCGAATTCCGAGAGATAGGGTGACAGCATGCTCTGCACCTCGTCGGGATCCGCATACTCGAGCTTGAAAGTACGCACTTGCGTCAGGTTGCTGGTCGCATAACGCCCTGCATCGTCGCGCTCGATAATGAAATAGTTTTGCCCACGGCGCTCGGCAGCGTAGCCCGCCGCATTCGCGACGGCCTCGATGGCTTCGTCGACGGTAAGATCGAACAGATTGAATGAGACTTCGACGTCGACATCATTGGACATCAAAATATTGACACGCTGTTGTCGAGAGATCATGTTCATAACCTCTGACAGCGGCGTATCAACCATCGCTAGTGATAAGCGCGGCTCTCCAACTTGTGCGCCGGCTTGCTTGACAGCAATGACGCTCATCGCGGCAGCCAAAAAGACACATATGCATACCAAGCGCACGACGCGCTTTTGCATGCGATATGTATGAGCAAGTTTCAATTGACTACCGCCTTTCATCTGATTCACTTTGCCTTTCGTAAACGCTTAAAGTCAGGCGCTCGCCATCGCGCAGCAGCACGGCGCGGCCTTCCTCGACATAGATAAGACGATGACCTTCATAAGACTGACCAACTGCCAGGACCTGCCCGTTAACGTTAGCAAGTGTGCGCCCGTTTGAAACCAACGTTGCGCGCAGCTCCAGCTCAACCGGCGCGGCCAAGAAACTTTGCGCCGATGGCGTTGTGCGCGTAGCCACCATGAAATCCGGACGGCTAAATGGGTTGCGGAGCGGCGGCGACTGAAGCTCCTGAGCTGCAGCAGCCAAGAAAGCCAGCATGGTTAATGCCGCAAGCAACAATTGTCGGAACATTGATTTCATGACCCACTCAGCCGATATGAAGCAATCGTTAGCCGCACGGACAGGCGCGGATCTGCGGCTACGTCTTCAAGAGGACGCATTTGGTATTCCTTAATGACGATAAACCCGAGCTCATTTTTGATTTCGCCGAGCCACGCAAATAAGTCGAAGTAATTTCCGTTCAGCTCAACGTCAAATAGCGACTCTACGAAGTCCTGCGTCCTGTCGCCCGAACGCGGCGCAATGCTCTGCAGTTCGACATCATTGCGCCAGGAAATTGTTTGTAAGCGCCCCACAACGAAGGCTTCCAGCTCATTCTCCGGAAGGTTCGCCATATCGCCATTGAGCTCTCGATTGAGCGCGCTCACCTCTTCCGCGGCGCGCTCGAGCTGCATGCCGATGTCCTGGCCCTGCACTGCCACCTGCTCCAAAATTTGCAGTGCGGCAACATCCTGCCGATAAGCTTTTATAGATGGCAGCAACACATAGGTGAACAGCAGTGCGGTGACCAGTAGCAGCGCACCGCCAGCGACCAGCCGAAGCTGGCGTTCGTCAAACTTATCCATGAGCTTGGCAAGCATTAGTCGAACACCCGCCGGCTGATCACAATAGCCAAGTCGAAATCGACAATGCTGCGCGTGGCAATCCGTTGCAACTCAGTGCGCCGAATGCGCACACTCTCGATCGCCGGCGCGCCCAACAAGCGTTTGACGAACTCTGACAGTGCTTCGTAATCCAAAGCCTGGCCGGTAATCGTCATGTGTGTTTCAACCTGCCAGGGATCTGCCGGCTGCCCATTTTCAGGCAAGACAATGAAGTAACCCGTCTCGATAGCCTGGCCTTGCGAATTGGTCACGCCGGCGCGGCGAAATTGCCAGTTCCGAAACCACAGCTCATCGCCGACCAATGCGCCATCGATGGTGCCGAACAAATTACTGGCGGCTGTGCCGCTGCGCAGCCCTTTGAGCAAATAGAGTTGCTGCTGAAAATTTTCGCGCTCGGCAGACAATGCGGCGAGCTGGTCGCGCTGCTGGCTCGAAATTGTTTGTTGCGACTGCAGATCTGCGATGCGCGCTTGAATCTTGTTGAGTTCTGCATCCAGCCACAGGCGTCCCATAGCTGTACTGGCGATCAGCGCGATCACCACAACAACGAGCACTTTCGCGAAGAATGCGTGCGTACGTTCCAGACGATAGCTGGCCGGGATGAGATCGATCTCACGCATGTTCGACTAAGCCTCGCAATGCAAGACCTGCGGCAACGACGAGGTCCGGCTCCGGCGCGTGCATATGGGCTTCCTGATCGGAGCCCGCAAAAGGCAGTGGCGCCGGCGTCATGACTTGCAAGTCGGCAAGGCTGCTCAACAGAGCATCCGCGCCGCGCCAACGTCCGAGGCTCCCCATCAAATATGCATGCGTCACCGCTGCACCTCGCGTCTCCGATGAGGCAAACATGATCGCGCGCTTTATCTCTGCGACAAAATTGACGAAGTGCGGCCGCACGATGGACAAGACCGGGTTTATGGTCGCCGTGTCATCAATCCATTGCGGTTGGGCATGCGTTGCCTGGTTCGGATTGACGCCGTACTGCGCAATGATCTGCCGAGCGACTTCGTATTCAACATCCAACGCTACGGCGACATGCTCCAATAGTGCCTGCTCGCCGAAGTCAATTTCCTGGTCGAACAGCAGCCGCTGCCCTGAAACCATCGTTAAGAATGAGTGGGTGACGCCAGCGTTGATTACCAGAACATTCTGCGGCACTTCGCTGGCATCGATCAGCGTTGATACGAGGCGCCTGATTGCAACTGGACTGATCTCCAAAGCTTCGACTTCGAGGCCGGCCTTGCGGAGCAGATCGAGATATCGCACTACGGTGCTGCGCTCACTGATCAGCACCATGGCCCGCCGATCGCTGGACGATTCGGTGCGCACCGGCACATAGTCGATAACGAACTGCGCAAGATCCTCGCCAATGCGCTCCTTAATGAGCTTGGTGATCGCCTGCTCGTCAGTCTCATTGGGCTTGAGTTGATAGGAGACCGACAGGATGCGGACATCGGCCGCCGGCAAAGCGGCGACAACCTTGCGTCCAGAGAAGGCGGCTGCGCCAAGCGCCTGCTTCATAAAGGCCTTCATTGCGGTCGCAGACTGCAGTAGTTCGGCACGCTCTATCGGGTAAGGCAACGACGCATACGCTTTGATCAGAGGCGGGTTGGCCTGCTGCAATTGGACAAGGTTGAGCTGCGCATCAGCAAACTCGAGACCGATCGGCGAAATCAAGTCGCGTCGCAAGATCTGCGACCGCATTCGAAGATTCGACAAACCTACCACTCAGCAGCCTCCCTGCGCGTATTGCGAAACTAGACGTATGGGAGATTATGTCGGCTCAATTCGCCGAGAATTGAGTTTCAGCAAAAGCAAATGTGACGCGAGTCTCACCCGCAAGACGCTTCGACGGCAGCGTGTTCAGTCTGGCATCGGCGAGATGCGCCAACGTCCAGTCAAGGCTTTGCGTCGGCGGAAATCCTTATTCTCATAAAGCGCCTCATCAGCTGTGCGATACAGCAGATCGAGTTCGGCACGCTCACCCGGCGGCACCGTTGCAAAACCCACACTGACGCGTACCGGCAACTGGCTGATATCGAGCAGATGAGGATCTGTCTCGAGATGCTGCAGGCAACGGCGAACCGTGCCTTCGAAATTCTCGCTCGTATCGAGCACGGCAAACTCATCACCACCCAGACGCAGCACATGTGCGGTGCCGGGCAAGTTTTCATTCATGACATTAACCAAGCGTTGCAGCACTTCATCGCCGAAGTGATGGCCGTGTGAATCGTTAAGACTCTTAAAGTCATCGACATCGAGAACCGCCAGATGCAGCGGTTTCTCGAGGCGGCGCACGTCTTTAGCAATTTTGCCGAAATTCTGCCGAAGGTAACGTCGATTCCAGGCGCCGGTCAGCGGATCGCGCGTGGAAATCAGCTGCAGCTCGCGATGTGCAACTTCGAGCCCGTGACGCGCGCGAATATCGTCCTTGCGGATGAGCGTGCTGCGAACAATGACAAGTATGCTCGTGACCGCGGCAGCAATAATAAGAAACTGCAGAGTCCACAGTGAGTCAGAATCGAACCGGCCCTGGACGCTGGATGCCGACAAAGTGAAGATCGCATAAATAACGGCAACCACGAAACCTGCATCGCGCAAGCCCCAGGGCGCCAGCGGCATCACCATAAATAGCATTACGATGCTGACGAGGAGGCCGACGTTGAGGTCGCCTGCGCGATGCGCAATGGCCATAATCGCGACGGACGTAATCACCAGCAAAATGGTGCCGAGCATCGTAAGGGCGCGCATATCGCTGACGAATCGCGCCGAGATCACAACGTGAATCGAGAGCATTGCCAATAAAGCATAGGTATAGAAGAAGCTGCCGTGAATATTGAGCTTCTGGTAAAGCACTACTGCGGCAAGCTGTATCAACAGTGACAGCGATGCCATCAATGTCAGGCCTCTGCGCGTCTCTATCAACATGACGCGCTCGGCATAGTCCGTCACGTCGGCGTCGTCAAATTCCGTTGTCGACCAAACGCTCGTGAGCGCTGCACGTAACTTGCGCCCAAGCGTCGACCCGCCGGCCATGCCCGGCTTGGGATAACTGATCGCGCTGGTTTGCCGCAGTACTTCTTCTAAGGTTTGTTTTTCCGTCGCGGGCATCGCTATTCAACTCAGCCTAATCCAACAAGTCAGCTCACGCGCCGACGTGCGCTTACCACCAGAATATTCATGGTCCTGGCATGCCATTGCTCGAGCTACTGTAGATAGGTATATCGGCCCGTCGGGCTGCTGGTTTAGCGTGCTCGCATACAAGCGTGACGCCTGTCTCACTTTAATTGCCGAATAGCCGCTCGCGCTCATTCTTGATCAGCAGTGACTAAAACCGCACGGCACTACTGCGGGGCAATGGCGATAGTCACAGCGCGGTACCGTTCATTAGCAGAGAGTGAAAAAGTGGACGTGCCGCTGTCTCCTGCGGCGCCCTGCAGAACATAACCAGACCCGCCAGAGGCAGAACTGGCGCCCGTTCCACTCGACCCCATATTGATTGCGGTATGGCCGGCAAGCCCTGGATCACCGGCCATAATTGCATCCCCGTCAAACCCACCGATGCGGACAATCATCGAATTGGCAATTGTCGTCACGACAGCTGGGCTGACGGGACTGCTGGCACTACCACCGTCAACCTGTGACTTGTGAATCGGCGCGGATGGATCATGTCCGGTGAAACGCATGATCCATCCGTATGCTTCCTCATTCTTGGTCCAGCTGAAATCGTAGCTCCCCGGTTCCGATGCGCCGGCAATTTTCCACCATACGTCCATCGTCACTTGCTTGGACGTCGTTTCGTGATCAATCAGCGTCCAACCCGCCGGTGCCGACATCGTAGGTTTCTGCTCCCCGTCGGTCACGACAGCGGCGATCAGCAGATCGCCATCTGCCGTTCCGGCAGGTGCGGGAACGCTCAATGCCGTGTCGTCAAAGTCGAGACTCGCCTCAGCAAACGATTCAAATGTAACGCCCTCAGTCTGCGGGTCACCGCTTCCGCCACCACCGCTTTCGGCGATTTGTACGTTGTCGATCAGGATCTGGCGGGTCGTCTGAAGATCCGCGGTCAGAAATCTGATGACGGTATTGGGGCCCAGATAGGCTGATATATCGTAGCTTACCGACTCATAGATACCGATTCCCGGGAAATCGATTCGCCCCAGTTCGGTCCAATTGCTGCCACCATCCGGAGACGCCCAGATACTTAAATAGCGCGTCGCGTCAAGCGGCCCCTCTTGCTGATAATCGAAGCTCAAAGTCGCATTGCTGAAGCTCGAGAGATCGACCTGGCGCGTAACACCAGAGCCGTTTCCACTCAGCCTCAGCCGGTTACTTCCAGCGTCAGCGACAATATCGATATCACCCGAACAAGAGGCCATATCATCAAGAACTTCCTGCCATAGAAAACCGCTCCAATCGAGATTGCCATCGCTGCCGGCAAAGTCGGCGCTGTTGCAGTTCAGGGCGTTAAACTCGTCGAGATAGACTTTCGGTGGCCCCTCGCCCCCGCTCGGAGCGCCCCATCCGGCTGCCCATTCGATAGAGCGCTTGATAATGTCGCGCCCATCGTTGGTCAGGCTGTTGATGTCGACGGGCGTCGCACCCTGCCCCGAGCCCATCGGAATCTGCACGCGACGGCCTGCCGCCGCGCCGCCGCCTTGCATCGCCGCACCCGCCTCCAGCGCCAAGAGCGCCGGCCTGCCCGTATAGGGTGAATCGATCCATGTGCCGACGGCCTGCACACCGGGCGCGATGGGCAGATTCGGGATCTGGTACCACTCGATCGCGCCGTCATAACCCGCAAACGGGTTCGTGAATACCGAAGCAATGTAATGCCCTGTGTCGACGGTCATCGGCGGCGCGCCGCTGCCGAGATTCGCGCTCGGTGCGAAGCCGAATTCGTCGATAAGGTCCCGGCTCTCGTTGACAATGCCAATTGTCGAGTTGACGAGCTTGGTGCCGAGACTTGCCGCGACGATCTCCTGCGATACGTAAGCGACGTCGTTCGCGCTCGTATCGGTGTCGAATTTCGCCTGCGTCGCATCGTCGTCAATAAACGTGACTGTGAATCCCCAGTCGGTCATGTACTTCTGCCGGTATCCTTCTTGAAAGCTCAAAGCACCGGCGTCTTGAACAACATATAGCAGTCGGTTACCGGGGGACGCTGTGACGGGATCGGCAGCCCACTCGATCGAGCGCCGCATGATCGTCTGCCCGTCTGAAGTCAGAGAGCTGATGTCGAAGTCGTTGTCTCCCCAGGGCAGTTTCACTCGCCGTCCGGGCGCCGTTCCGCCGCCGTACAGCGCACCGCCGGCCTCCATGACGCTTATCATGCCGACGCTCGAGGATGGCCGCTGCGCGAGAAGCTGCAGGCCGGGCGCGAGGGTCCCGGCAGGCCCGCCGACAGGCTGGGCCGAGGTTGCGAAAGCGACCGTGCCCAGGCTGAACGGCTGGGTGATGTAGTGAGAGTTATTTGTGACCTCTACGGATGAGTCGGTAAACACCGTGTCGGTCGAAGCGATACCGAACTCGTTCGGCAGCTTCTGCTCCTCGATCACAACGCCGATATTCGCCTCGCGCAGCTTGGTCCCGAGTTGGCCGGATGCAATGTCCTCGGCAACGTAAGCGACGTCGGCAGTTGCGATGGCGGCATCGAATTCCGCCTGGCTGGCGCTTTCATCGATAAGAGTGACCGTGAAGCTCCAGGACTCGATCAGTGTTTTTTTGGCGGCTTCCTGGGCCGTAAGGTTGTTGGGATCAACCGCCACTAAGAGCACATTGCCGCTGCTGGTTGTACCTGCCCCCATCGCCCAAGAGATTGAGCGCTGCAACATGAGCCGGCCGTTGTTGTTAAGATAGTTCCAATTGAAATTGGCCTCGCGACCGAGCGGCACCATAACTCGGCGGCCCGCTGCATTGCCGCCACCTGCCAATGCGGCGCCAGCATCCAGCACCGCGAGAGAACCGGCACCGCTGCTGTCCGCCAGTGTTTGCAGACCGGCGGCCTCGCCGCCGGAAATAGTCAACTGTTCCATCGCGCCCGAGTAAATCTCCAGCGGCCCCGCGGGGAAGACTGCCGTTATGTAGTGGCTGGTGTCGGACACATTGATCGCCGAATTCACTGTCCATCCGCTGCCGCCTGCGATGCCGAGGTCGCTGTTGTAATTGCCATCTTGACTGACCACGCCGACGGCTTGATCAACAAGTTTGGCACCCAACTGATTCGCATTGACCGTCTCTGAAATGAAGAAGACGTCGGTGGCGGCAGCAGCGGCATCATAGTCAGCCTGATTCGCGCTTTCGCTGATCACATTGACGGTGTAACCCCAGGATTCGAACAGCGTTTTCTTGTAGGCATCCGCGGGGACGAGCGTCGATGGATTAACAACCGCCATCGTAATCGTGCCCGAGCCTTGGGGCGCCATGCATGCGCTGCCGCACTCACAGGCATATGTAATAGTGAGCTTTGGCGCAACGCCGACATTGGAGGCTTCCCGGGACCAAAATTCAGCTTCCCGCAGTCCGTCTTTCGGCTTGATCGCCAGGCCATAGTTCGGTTCACCGGCGAGCCAGCGCTCAACCAGCGGCGCGATTTCCCAACTAACCCAGGTCTCAGAACCGGTAATTGCGGTCTCCGCGATCGCGGCCGAATCGAAATCACCACCAGCCAACGACCAGGTGTTAACGCCGTTGTACGTAAACCAGCTCGCCCCGTCCGGCTGGCCGGTACCAAACTTCGTACCTTCAACCCAACTGCGCCTGATGGGGTGGATGGTGGCGCTACCCGGCACCGTGAGGTATCGCAGTTGAAGTTCCAGTCTTGCCGAACGCACCGCGACACCGGGTGGGAGCCCGGAAAGATCGAACCGGATCAGCGGATATTGCTGCCAGTCCGAGCCATTGTCATTGATCTGGAGATAGTTGGCCCCACCGTAATTACGTGCGCTATAAAAAGAGTCGGTCATTGCATCCTCGCCAGGATCCGTGCCGAGCTGAAGCGTAACCGAGCTCGGAGCCTGGTAAGCGGGCATGATGGGTCGGCTCAGCGTCCGCGTGACGCCATTGTCGAGCGTGCCGGTCGCCGTGATGCTGACGGGCGAGGCCGGCGCCGTGCCAACCACAACGGTCAGGACAGGTTGCTCGGCCGCGGCCGCCTCGCGGCTTCTGTATTTGGCAGTCACGCCTTCGGATGCCGAGGCGAGCAGAATGCCGTGGTTGGGCTGTCCATTGACCCACGCCTGCACCTGGGCGGTCAGGTTGACGGCCACCCTCACGCCGGCCTGAGTTTGCGCCGGAATCATCGCGAGTGAGGCGGCTTCGAAATCGCTCGACATGCTGTCCCAGGTTGCGCCGTCCTCGGTCCAATCAGACGTCACGGCGTGCACGGTAACGGGACCTTCCGGATGCGCGCCGCCGGTTTTGACAAAGAAGCTGACCGAAGCGGAATTGATCTGCGCCCCGGGCGGAAGCGAAGCAAGATCGAAGCGGGACAGGGCATATGTGACGGTACCACCCTCGAATTCGATGCGCCCATCCGTGTCACTGCCGTAATTGGTGCCCGGGAAATCGTTCGTTATCCAGGTATCCTGATCGGCGGAGAGGCTGTATGTTGTCGTGCTGCCGCCGCCCGTTATGCTGGCGTTATACGAATCAGCACCCAAAAAACTGGTGGGAACATTGAAGTCG
>JAHEEO010000077.1 GCA_024640665.1 Rhodospirillales bacterium
TGAAACAGGGCTCCAAGCATTGAATATTGAAGTTGCCAGCATCAAAGACGTCGTCATTACCCATTTGCACTACGACCATGCCGGCAACGATGAATTGTTCGCGGACGCGACTTATCACTTACAAGAAGACGAAATGCGCTATGCAACTGGCCGATGTATGTGCCACCACGAAATCAGCAAGGCTTTTGAAGCCGACGATGTCGCCCGAATGGTGCATCGGGTTTTTGACGGCCGCGTGCAATTCCACGATGGAGATGAACAAATCGCTCCGGGCATTTCTGTGCATCGAATCGGCGGCCATACGATGGGTTTGCAGGCCATCAGAGTAAAAACAGCTCGCGGCCATGTGGTGTTGGCGTCCGATGCGAGTCATTTTTACGCTCACTTTCAATCCGGTCGCGCCTTTCCAATTGTGTATAACGTTGCCGAATTGCTGGATGGTTACAAACGCCTCCGCCAGCTTGCCAGCTCAGACCAACACATAATCCCCGGTCACGATCCTTTGGTCATTGACCGTTTCCCAGCCTCGAAGGCCTCCACAACGAACTGGATTGCTCGCCTGGACCAAGATCCAAACTGGAATTGAGCTCATTTTGAGAGCCTGCAAGACATGCGAACAGCCCTCATAACCGGCGCCGCCAGCGGCATAGGTGCTGCCATCACGCAATCACTGGCAAACGCCGGGCATCGCGTGGTACTCGTTGATCGCAACGACAAACGTATGCGTGCGGTCGCTTCATCATTGCCGAATAGTCATTGCGTTCAACTGAACCTGGAAGAGCTCACGGAGATTCGCCAACTCCCTGGGAAACTTCCCGAGGAATATTCTGACATCGACATCCTGGTCAATGCCGCAGGACATGACCCTGGCGGCACCACGCGCTTCGACGCTGGCAACATCGAAGATTGGGATAGCGCTATACAAACAAACTTGCTGGGCACGATGAGAATGACGCATGCCCTCCTGCCCAACATGGTTGCTAGAAACAGCGGCGACATCATCAACGTCGGCTCAATTGCTGGATTGAGAATAGTCCCCGAGATGACCGCCTACACGACAAGTAAAGTGGCCATTCACGGATTTACCGAGTCTCTGCGAGCCGAACTTGCCGACACCGGCATTCGGGTCATTGAAGTCATGCCGGGACTTACAAGAACAGATCTTATTCGCCAGCGGTATGGCGGCGACCAAGACCGCGCGGAAGCTTATTACGAACGCTTCAAAATGGCCTTGTCACCACAAGATATCGCCCGCAGTGTAATGCATGCAATTGACGCGCCTGCTGAGGTTGTCGTGGCGCAAATCGTCGTGTTGCCCAGCAACCGCTGGTAATCGGCTTATCCGTCCGGTTCAGTTTGGTCTTTTTCGATTTCGGTGTCTGATTCCTGCGCGGCCAGCGATCGCGCTTCCATCAATGCCGCAGCCACATCGACATTCAGTCCATTGATGTGTCGGCGGCCCGTGTACAGACTCGTAATTGCGCGAATGGTTGTGTCACCTGTTGACGAATTGTCATCCGGGTCAGTTTGAGCGTCAGCATTAATTGCTCGAATGTCATTCTCAGTGAGCTGCTTCATCACCCCAGTGCCATATGCGAATGACAGATCGAGCGATGGCGCGTTCTTATTATTTTTCTTCACATCTAAGCCTCGATTACGCGATTGATCAGAATAGTCCAAATTTATTCTTTGTACTTTGCATTTCGTCACAGCTTGTCAGGTACCCGGCCTTATGTTCACAACATTCGGGTAGGCTGGATGTTTTTGCCTTAACATACGCAACTTCCAGAAACCTTTTAGATATGGACCCAATTAGCCAAGGTGTGCTCGGCGCAAGCTGTGCACAGAGTATTTCCAGCCGCAGGAATCTGGCACCGGCTACCGTCGCTGGCGCGCTCGCGGGTATGGCTCCGGATCTGGATGTCCTCATCAGCTCCACAACGGATCCACTGCTATTCTTGGAGTATCACCGCCACTTTACGCATGCCCTTGCATTTATTCCGGTGGGCGCACTCATTTGTGCCATTGCATTTCATTGGTTTCTTCGTCACCAGCTGAAGTTTTCCTTCACTTATCTGGCCTGCTTGGTTGGGTATGCCAGTCACGGCCCATTAGACGCCTGTACCACATACGGCACTTTATTGTTTTGGCCGTTCTCGGATACGCGCGTGGCCTGGAATAATGTTTCGGTGGTCGACCCGATATTTACAGTGCCGGTTCTCGTGCTTGGCTATTACTCATTCAAGAGGCACAGCCCTATCTTGGGTCGTTGCGCACTGGGTTGGGCAATCGGCTACCTTTTGTTGGGTCTATCTCAGACTCATAGTGCCCAAGCTGCCGGAGCCGAGCTGGCAGCGAGCCGCGGCCACGTGCCGGTGCGCGCCCAGGCCAGCCCTGCAATTGGGAATCTATGGTTGTGGCGTCACATATATGAACACGACGGCCGAATCTATGCTGACGCGATCAGGGTTGGCTTTAACGACAGAGTATTCGAAGGCTCGAGCTTGTCTAGGCTAAATATGAGTGAGCTCGCAATGCGCCTCAACCAAGGTAGCACCCAGGCAAAAGATGTAGATCGATTTGCAAAATTCGCTGACGGCTATCTGGGTATCGCAGAAGACGATGAGAACCGAATTATTGACTTAAGATACTCGCCTTTGCCAAATGAAGTGTCCGGCATTTGGAGCATCGTGATAGATCCGAGCGCAAATGACGACGCTCATGTCCGATTCGAAACAGATCGCGGCTCCGAACCGGGCCGGGTTGATCTTCTATTTGAAATGCTTTTCAGATAGCCGGAGATTAATCGAATTCATCTAGCTTCGGTCGTACGGATTAAAACTCTCTTGAGGCTCGTCGTCGTCATTTTCGATCTTGAACAAACCACTGTCGGCCATTGTAATCGAACTGTTATCCAGTGCCGATAAAAACACGCCTGTCGATTCAGGCGATATTTCCTCGTCAGGCTGACTTTTTATATTGACGAATTTGGGATTCTTACCAAGCTCGGAATCGCTGCGCGGCTTTTCTTGCTGAGCCACTTCCTTCTTATAGGCCTTAGGCATCAGTCCACGCTGATCAACACCGCGACGCTCGATCAAACCGCCAAATTCAGGTCCCGTCGCTTCAGCAGTGAGGTTGGGTGCCTGCTTGGGCTTTTCAGCCTGCTTGCGCTCGGCGGCCGACGCCGGCGCAGCCTTGCTCGGTGCGGATTTGTTGTCATATAGGCGTTTTGCCTCAGCTCGTTTCGATGCTGGAATGAACTTAAAGAAGTGGCGCATCTGCGATTCACGGTTAGAGTCTTGGATAGATACGATAACGAGTAACGGCTTTCTGGTCGAGTGCAGAGTTCTCAGTATCGAGGAAGGTGATAAGGTATTGAAAAACAGCTAGATTAAGCGGCAAAAGACGACGCTTGGCATTGGTGGAAGTTCTGGGGCTAGTCGCCTATCCTTTCAGCTACGAATATTGATTGCGTGCCGCAAATCCGGCGAGGAGTCTTCAATATGAAATTTAAAGCATTAAGCACCGCCGTATCTTTGGCATTGACCTCCAGTGTTGCGATGGCGCAATTCGGCGGGGGCCCAGGCATAGAACCTTCGGACATACGGTCGGTTCCGGCCGAAACAATGGCGGCGGCGGCGCAGAATCCCGCCTGGGAAGCACCGCGGACATCATGGGGAGACCCTAGCTTCGAGGGAGTTTGGAGCACCGACGACATGCGCGGCATCTCCCTAAACCGCCCTCGACAGTTTGGTGATCGTCAGTCTCTGACGGCGGAGGAATTCCGCCAACGGGCCTCTCAAGCTGAAGCCGGTATGAACCGGGCGGTCAATACCGAGACTTTTCTGCGCAATGAATGGGGTATTCGCACCTTTGGCTATTCCTCTTTGGTCATTGAACCCGCGGATGGACGCGTGCCCGAAATGACGGATGCGGGCAAAGCCCGCGCTGGCGCGCGTGATCGCGGTACGTTCGGACCCGGCCCCTTCAATTCCTTCGATGATTTCACGCTGTACGACCGGTGTATTACGCGTGGCGTCTTAGGGTCAACGCTGCCCGTAATCTACGGCAACGGCATGCGAATCGCGCAAAGCCCCGGCTACTTCTCAATTAGTTACGAGATGATTCACGACACCCGCGTCATACCAATTGACAGCCGACCGCCTTTAGACTCAAACATCGAGCAGTGGATGGGAGCGGGCCGCGGCCGCTGGGAAGGCAATACGCTGGTTGTAGAATCGGCAAATTACACCAATAAGACCAGCGTCGGCGTCAACGGCAATGGCGTGCGGCACAGCAACCGGTTTCAACTGACCGAGAGATTCACACGCGTCGATCCGCAAATGATCGAATATGTCGCCGTCGTCAACGATCCGATAACTTACCCGGAACCATTCACGATTCGAATGATGATCACCCAGCAACCAGACTACCAAACATACGAGTATTCCTGTCATGAAGGCAACGGTGCAGTAGGTCATTCGCTCAGTGGGGAGCGCGCATTCGAGCAACAAGTTCGTGATGCGATTGCGGCGGGGCTGCCGGTGCCTACTCGCGGAAATGGCGGGAGTATTTATGGTGCTCCGGAAGAAGGCGCAGAGATCATAAATATCAATCAAGCCGATTGACGTACTCGCAGGTTGAACATGCAAATAGAAAAGCCCCGCTCAAGCGGGGCTTTTTTGTAAATAGCGTATCGTTAAAGGCCCAGTTTCAGGCATTTCTGAGCACAAGAATTACTCGGTGCTCGGCGCACCGATACCCACGGACCCCATGAATAGACTCGAACCATCCGGCAAAGTAATTTCACGTCCGCTGGCACGAAAAGAACGATCGCGGGCTTGGAATCCCTCTACGTGCACCTGAATTCCAGCAGGCACTGATGTACGCGTCCAACCACGACGTATCAGCGCATTCGGCGCGCCGCCTTCAACCTGCCATTGCTGCTTTTCGCCTGCCTCAGTAGTTATTTCCAGATGTAACCAGGAATGCGGGTTACTCAACTCGAATCTTGTAACAACACCGTCAAGCGAAATTGGACGATTAATATCGAACTCCGCCGCAAAAGAATGATGCGCAATTGCGGGAATCGTTGCAGCAACTGCTAACGTGCAAAATATGATGCTGAGACTTCTTAGTCGCATAGCATTCGTCTCCTTATCAAAACTCAATGATATTATCAGCCATCCGTCACCTATTCTGGCAATGGTTCAGGCGGCTCCAACAGGTATTCGCCGTAGAGCAAATGCTCTGAAAACTCGACACACTTAAACTCTAGGAGTTCAGCGTTTTCGTCCATAATTCGATACAAGGGCAACGAAATAGTCCACGGTCTTGTATACACATTGGGATCATCAATCGTTGCTTCGTATTGAATATGATTATCGCTTATCAACGTGAACCGCTCGTTAACGGTCAAGCCGCTGCTGTGATAATTGCCGGCTCGGTCCAACCACGTTCGATCATCGTTGGCGATCACCTCAACAGCGAGCGTATCGCCATCCCAGCTGCCATTAGACCAGCCCATCCATAAATCGACCGGCACTTCGTCTAAAGTGCGAACGTCTTCAAAATGGACAACTCGATTTGAACTGGCAAAGGCATAAACGAAGACGATGTCGGAATCACCCTGAACAATTTGGAATGGGTACGGCATGTAATTGGCGCGCGGAATGCCCGGCAGGTAACAAGCCGCCTCTGGATCCGTGCGTGGCCACCCAGCGCGATTCTCGTCCCGCTTGGCAATCGCATCAGCGCGATAAGGAATTTCACCGCCCTCGACAACACTCAACCCGGCCGGTATTGCCGCCAACGAACCCAACGGCCAAAATTTATCGATTTTCTCTGCCGAATGCGCCTCTAGATTCCAGTGCGCGCTCCCGGCGGCGCGCCAAATGCCATTCAAATTGGGACGGCCATTAATCCTGTCCTGCGCCCAGACGGTGCCCGAAATAGCTAAAGCTAAACCAGCCAGCAGCAGTCCGCTGAGTTGTCGTACTCGCATGCCATCTCCCCTCTCGTCTCTAGATTCTTATGATTTGGAGCCTACATAATAAGCGATGTTGTCGCTACCTGTCCTCAAGAACGCCACGGTGCTGACACGAAGCCGTGACTTAAGCTGAAGCGGCTATTGGAACCAGTCGCGCGAGTGCTTAATGAGCTCTCACAGACTGAGGATTACAAAGACTTCACAGAGACTTCAAAAGGGCCGCTTAGCCGCCTCTAGTTGTCGTCGCGCGCTCGACGCCGTTCCCGCTTACGCTCAGCGCGCTCGCGAGCCTTGTCTTCCCGCTCTTGCGCCTCGGACTCCGTCTCGTCTGACACGTGTTTCCTGCAATCAAGCATTGCCCAATCGAGTTCGCGTAAAAGATCGAGCTGATACATGGTGGACGCAGATTCTTGAACAAAGTACAAGCTCGCCCGAAGCTGGTTTTCCATCTCGCGAATTTCTTGCGGCGACATGCGGCCAGTTACGCTCATTTTTCCAGTCAGATCGCAGCGAAACTGCCCGTCGCTGCCGTTCACTGAAAAATCTTCGAAGCGGCGCGGAGCTCGCTCGTTCTGGCGGCCCCACATCCACACGAAATCCTCATCTGGCAATTGCGCAGGAAATCCAAACTGCGCCATTGCTGAAGGCAGAAAGCACAACGAAACCACTGCGCTCGTGATCAATACTCTGAAGTTGCGCATACCACTCATGCGACTTGCCCTACTTAGTTTGCATGCTGTCCTAAGAGCTTATCACGGCAGCTAGCCAAATAAGCGACCTGGAAGCCACAACGCCAGCTCCGGAAATATCAGTAATAGAACAATTAGCGTAACACCCGCACTGAGAAATGGCAGAACTCCGCGATACAGAGTCTGCAATGAAATATCGGGCAGCTGAGCCTTTATGACAAACAAATTCATTCCCACTGGCGGCGTAATCAGCCCAATCTCGACTACGATGACGAGCAAGACGCCAAACCAAATCGGACTGAACCCCAAACTCACCACAAGCGGCAAAAACACGGGCACAGTCACCAAGATCATGCCCAATGCGTCGAGGAAGCAGCCCAAAATTAAATAGAACAGTACAAGCGCGATGATCACTGCCATCGGTGACCACTGTGCTGCCACGACATACTCGACCAGACCCTGAGGCAATTGCGTCAATACCAAGAAATAGGAATAGACAAACGCCATAATCACGATAAAGAACAGGACGGCAGTGGTGCGAACAGTTTCCGCAGCGGCATCCAACAGCGCAGCAACAGAAATTTTTCGTGTTGCGAAACCCAGCAATATGGCGGCAAGACTACCCACAGCCGCGGCTTCAGTGGGACTGAAAAATCCAGCATAGATTCCGCCCACGGCGATGATAAACAGTACGGCCATTTGCCAAATTCCGGCGATGTCTGTCATGCGTTCTGTCAGACTCATTCGCCCTTGACTGACAGCGGGCGCTAAGTTCGGGCGCCAGGCCACCAAACAAGCAATCACGATCACATGCAGCACAGTCAACACAAGCCCCGGCAGCAATCCCGCGGCAAACAGCTGAGCAACGGAAGCCTGCGCAATAACTGCGTAGATAATCAATATGACTGATGGCGGTATTAGAATTCCGAGCGTCCCTCCAGATGCGACAGCGCCGGTTGCAAGGCGCTCGTCATAACCAAGCCGACGCATTTCGGGAATCGCGATTCGGGACATCGTCGCGGCTGTTGCGAGGCTGGACCCGCAGATTGCGCCGAACGCCGCACAAGCGCCGACTGCCGCCATTGCAACCGTGCCGCGCCGGCCAGCAAACAGCGCATTCGCCGCCTTAAAAAGGTCTTGACTCATTCCCGACCGCGCTGCCACAGCGCCCATCAATATGAACAAGGGCACTACTGACAAAGAGTAACCTTCTGACAATTCAAACGGCGTGGCTGCCAGACGGTTGAGCGCCGAATCGAAGTCGTCGACGATTGCATAGCCCAGTGTCCCGACGATGCCCATGGACACCGCGACGGGCACACGCAGAAATACCAGCGTCACGATCACGACAATACTCGCCACGCCGATTAGCTCAGTCGGCATGATGATGAACCCCGCGCTTTCGTTGTCGAGATGCGGTGAAATCCGCTATATCGGATTTCAGAATAGGCAACATTGAGACGATTGAAAAAAGCACACCGATAAGCACAGGCACCCAGTACCAAAAAAGGGAAATCTGGAGATCGGTAGAAAGATCACCAATCTCGAGCGTATCAACAGCCTGAACGCACATTCGGGAAAACATTGCGACCAATAATGTAAGCGTCAAAGAAGAAGCAAAAACTCGGAGCAAGTTCCGCCATGTTTCGCCCAAGAACTGATCAATTGCGTCGACCGTAATCTGTTCGCGCCGCACAAATGCTTCAGGAAGGGCGAGGAATACGACCGCGACGATTCCCAGCGCCACAATTTCAACGCTACCGAGGACCAGCTGATTCATCGTCACACGCATTGAAATGTCGATTACGGTAACCAACATCATCAACGCCAAGGACGCCATCGCGGTATAGCGCAGCACACGGGCGACACGCGAGATTATGTTCATTCGATGCTTCGACTGCCGGGTCGATATTTCACCGCAAGCTCGCGAACTCTCTCCATGAACGCCCGCGCGGGAAGGCCCTGCGCTTCGGCCGCCGCAATACGCTCCTCGAACAGGAATTTAGATGCATCGGCGAATACTCGTCTTTGTTCGTCAGTTAGCTCAATGATGGTGACGCCATTGTTGCGCATGTAAGCACGGCCCGGCTCCTCCATGGCATCCCAACGCGCGCCCACTTCGCGAGCGGCTGCCATGCCGGTCGTTGCATCAATAAGCAACTGGAGATCCGCTGGCAGTGCGTCAAAGCTGGCTTGATTCATCAAGACGCCAAAGCTATTTACGTAACTCAACAATTCCGTGGAATAAGCAACATACGGAGCCAAACGAAAACTCAAAACGCCGTCATATGGAATAACAACACCGTCTATGACGCCCTTATTCAAGTTCTCAGCAATCTCGCCGGGCGAGATTCCGGCGGGCGACGCTCCCCATGCGCGCAAAGTATCGCCGATCACGGAAGACGGATGGCGAATCCTCAGCCCGCGCATATCTTCCGGCCGATAAACTGGCCGCTCGCTGGTATGCATCACGCCAGGCGCGTGACCAAACAAATATAAGATCTTGACGCCTTTGTGTTCTGCCGCCAAATACTCTGGAACCAGCTCCATCAGCACTTGGCTAGCCTGTTCGCCGCTTTCGAACAGCAAAGGTAGATGGGTCAGCTCCAGCAAAGGGAACCGACCAGACGGCAAGCCATGCATAATCCAGGCGATATCGACGTCACCGCGACGTACGAGATTATATTGCTGCGATAAGCGCCCGAGTTGCTGGGCCGGATAAATTTCTACCTTTAGCCGACCGCCAGAACGCGCTTCGAGCTCCGCAGCCCAATTCGCAAATGTAACACTGTGCTGATGATGCAGCGGTGGTGCATGGTGACTGAGCTTGAGCACAAAACTCTCTTGCTGAGCGACCAATTCCGGCATCAACGCAAAGCCCATAAGCAAGCAGCAAAACAGTTGTCCGCTGCGGCTAATCATGACCAGCATCTCCGGAGAATTGCTTACGCAACCCTGACCAACACTGAGCGTAGTCTTGTTGAAGCGCGGAAGTTGTTAAAGCGAACTCCGTAGGTTTAAGCACGTAGCGAGACTCGAACATGAAAGCCAATGTGCCCTCCAGCTTCTCCGGAGACAGATCGGCCGATGCAGCTGCTTCGAACACGCTGTCAGCAGGCCCATGCGGGAGCATCGAGTTGTGCAAAGTGGCGCCGCCAGGAAGGAAGCCATCGGGCTTTGCAACATACTCGCCATGAACGAGCCCCATAAACTCACTCATAATGTTGCGATGATATGGTGGCGGACGAAATGTACCGGTTGCAACCATCCAGCGCGGCGGAAATACGACAAAGTCGGCATTCGCCACGCCAGCGGTGTCCGACGGCGACGTAAGGACCGTATAGATCGACGGATCGGGGTGATCCACGCTGACCGTGCCAATGACTGTGTAGCGTGAAAGATCATATTTGTAGGGCGTGCAGTTTCCCCACCAAGCCACGACATCAATTGGAGAGTGATCCATTTCAGCGGCGAATAGCTGGCCACCGAATTTCATCGTTAATTGAAACGTCCCCTCACGATCTTCATATGCGGCCACAGGCGCGAGAAAATCGCGCTCGTTGGCGAAACCATCAGAGCCAACGGGTCCGCGCTCGGGCAAGCGAAACGCTTGCCCGTAGTTCTCGCAAATGTAGCCCCGCGCTATTGAGTCCGGCAACACGATTCGGAACGCCATGCCCCTCGGCAATAAGAGAATTTCTCCCGGCGCAACATCTAATATGCCGCATTCGGTGTGGGCACGGATGCGGCCCAACTGTGGCACCAGCAGCATCTCGCCATCCGCATTGACGAAAAACCGATCGTCCATAGATTCCCGCGCCAAGTACATGTGTACTGCCAATCCGGTGTTCATGGACACGTCGCCGTTGACTGCGATGGTCGTCAGCCCATCGATGAAGTCGCCGGCGCTTGTCGGCACGTCAAAAGGACTCCAACGCAATTGGGCTGCAGGCGCGGTCAAGCTGCGCTCAACCCCGCCGCTGGCCAGGCGGGGATGATCGGTTAGTTGAAAGCTGCCATGCTTTACCGAGGGACGAATGCGATAGAACCACGTCCGCAGATTGCTCGCTCTCGGTGCCGTGAAGGCCGTCCCGCTAAATTGCTCAGCATAGAGGCCGTAAGCGACCCGCTGCGGAGAACGCTGGCCAACGGGCAGTGCGCCGGCCAGCGCTTCGGTTTGGTGTTCATTGCCAAATCCGCTTTGATACGCGCGACTCAAGGCAGAATCACTCGATGGCAAAGCAATAGAATAGCCCGTTACCACCGGTGCCCTGCAAGTCAGCCTGACCGCAGCCCCGTGAAGCGTGCGCGCTGTTCCACGACGTGGGGTTGTCGCCACCGCCTTGGCGGTCATGATGACCTACCTGTGCGCTACCGTCGCTGCTGCTAGAACTCCAATTACTGCAGGTGTGATCCATGCCATCGGTGAATGCGATTCCGTCCACAGTAGAACCGGTCAGGATGTCGTGCATGTTAGGCGTATCACCGCGACCGTTAATTTGATTACCCGATTCTGTGACTGAGTTTTCTTTGCCGAGCCGGCTGTTTTCGCTATGCAGGTCTGTAATGCTGTCGGCAACCTGAATGCCGTTGGCATTGGACCATGGTCCATTGCCAATTCGATCACGCGCGTTGACCGAGGCCTGGCCGCCGCCGCTCGTGCTCAAGTAAGCCCGCCAAGTCTTGCCAGTGACGCCCGCGGAACTGGCCAACGCAGAACAATGCGCATCGGCGCCAGCCAATCCACCCAGATCTGCGCCATCGCCCGACCCCGCACTGGTTAGAAAGAAACTCATACTCTCCGTCTGCGCGTTTGTTCCGCAGCCACCAACCAGTGCAGTCATTGCTGCCAAGCAAAGTAGTCGATAAATTCTCATTGGTTTTCCCCCAGCTCAGTTCCAAAAAATTGTAGCCTACGTATTAGAATACCTCAGCTAAGAGACATATAACTCAGGCACTTCATATCTCTTGCGTGCACCCGACTCACAGCGCATTTGCTATACGCTGGTCTAACCAGGTTACGGACCGTTGCCAAACACCCGGCTCAGAACCGCAAGCCCGCTGTACCTCCACCACCAAACGGCCGTTACCGACAGCAACTTCGGGGGCCAATTCATCGCGAGCAATCAGGCCCGACTGCGTTCGAAAAACACGATAGATCCGACTCGGATCAATGTCTTGAAATACGGAACTACCAAAAGTGGTATCAACCAAGAAATTCCAGCGTCCCAAAGAGTCTGTGATCGATACCAAATCAAACGTTGATTCCGCGGCCAGCGAATGGGCCAAATTGAGCCTTGAATTCTGTTCGTCGATGATCGAATAGCGGCCTTCGATTCGCGATAAGCGATATTGCGCGTCCAGCCCGAAAAGCAACGCCCAGTTCTTCCATTTCAGAAACTCCGCATCGACACGCCACTGATCGCCATAGATATCAAACTCGCGCCTGACACAACCTCCGTCGGAATCGATAAAAACCCTATAGTGGCCCTCTGCTAGGTTTTGAAAACGCAGTTCGGCGATCAACTGCTCATCAGTGAGCACTGAATATGTATATACGGCCGATGAGAACAAAGCTATTGCACCGAGCACTGTCACACCGGCAAACAACAATCCTGTTTTTAAAAAGCGCCGCAATCGCATTGCGTTGACACCTCAGTTACGCCGCCCTAAACCGCACGCTCATTTCGCCAACCGACTCGATACGCGCCTCAAGCAAATCGCCTGGCACAACTGCCCCGACACCCTCGGGCGTGCCAGTCATGATGATGTCGCCCGGATATAGTGTATAGAAACTTGATGCCAGTTCGATCAAACGCGGCACATCAAATATTAAATGCCGTGTATTCGAC
>JAHEEO010000268.1 GCA_024640665.1 Rhodospirillales bacterium
TATTGGCAGACCTCTTCAGTGGCAATGTTGAGTTCGCTTGCGGACTCGGCTCTCGATTTCGTGGCATCTCTAATCACTTTTGTGGCGTTACGCGTGGCATTAATGCCAGCTGACAAGGAGCACAGATTCGGCCACGGCAAATCTGAAGCGGTAGCCGGGGTGGCGCAAGCTATCATCATTACTGGTTCTGCCGTCTTTGTTGCTGTGCGTGCAGTGGCCCGTATTCTCGATCCTGTGCCAATCGAGGCGCTGTCCATCGGGCTCTCAGTGATGACGGCTTCATTGGTCCTGACGATTGGCCTGGTCACCTTTCAGTCTTTCGTTGTGCGTCGAACCGGTTCCGTCGCCGTCAATGCTGATGCGGCGCATTATCGAGCAGACATACTGACCAATGTGGCGGTCATCGTTGCATTATTTTTGAGCAGTGAGTTTGGTTGGTTGTATGCAGACCCAATTCTCGGGCTTATTGTCGTTTTGCTCATTCTCGCGAGCGCGCGTTCAGTCGTGCAAAGCGCGCTGCGAGACTTGATGGATCATGAACTACCGGATAAAGATCGCGAGGCGATTCGTCATATTGCGATGAACCATGCGGACGTTCTGGGCGTGCATGAAATGAGAACAAGATCTTCGGGCGTGGAACAATTCGTTCAGTTGCATATTGAGCTGGACGGCATCTTGACACTGCGGCGCGCGCACGACATTTCCGATGAGGTGGAAGCTCAGATTAAGTCACAGTATCCAGCTGCCGACGTCTTGATTCACACTGACCCGTTTGACGGGTGACAGCGGTGCAGGCTGTTCGAAGTAACGCTTAGTCGCTGCCGCGTTCCATGGCTGCCAGTTCGTCAATGAGTTCGATCAGGCGATCGTAACTGCCGGCCATTGTTCCGTTGGTTGTGTACTTGCCGTTGATGACGATGGAAGGAACGCTGGCAATTCGATAGCGGCGACTCAGCTCCTCGGAGCGTTGCAGTCTGGTGTTAACTTCCAGCGAATTGAAAGCTGTGTCGAATGCTTGTGCGCTTACGCCGAATTTTGCAAAAAACGCTGCAAGTTTGTCCGGCGAGTCGAGGTAATTGCCATTGACATGAATTTCTTCAAAAAGCGGGATATGCATTTCTTGCTCTTTACCGAGCACTTGGGCCGTATAAAACGCCTGTGCATGTAATCGAACCACTGGATTCCATACGGCAGGAATGCGTACAAAGTTGATGTATGGCGCGGCTTCAGGCTCCCAGGCGCGCAGGTAAGGATCGAACGTGAAGCAGTGCGGGCATCCGTACCAGAATACTTCCGTAACTTCGACTTGTTCAGGGGACGAATTGGTGGGTTGAGTGGGAGTGAGTCGTTCGTAGTGCACGCCCATTTGAAATTCGGAATCGCTCGCTTGCGCAAGCTGAATGACATTGTCTTCAGCGGCGACGGGCGCTGCTTGCGCGATGTTCTGCGTGGCTTCGGTCGACGCGTTGGAAAGACCTGCGTCTTGACCTGCGGGTTCGCTGCAGCCTGCTAGGGCCAACACTGCGACGATCGATAAAAGAACTCTATTCATGCTGATCTGCCTCTATTTTGGCTACTGCAGTCCCTGGATGTAACTTGCGAGCGCTTGGATTTCGTCTTCGAGCAACAGCTCTGCGACATTGCGCATCATCTGGTTTTTATCTGAGTCTGACTGTCGATTGCCAGCCGCATATTCCTGAAGTGTTTTCTGCAGATAGGCGGAGTGCTGGCTGTTGATTCTTGGATAGGCCGCCATCGGGTTGCCGTGACCACCAGGCCCGTGACACGCGATGCACGCTGCAATGCCGCGTTCTGGAACGCCGCCGCGATAGATTCGCTCGCCCAAGGCTGTGAATTGTGGATCTGCGCCTTTCGGCTGCAGCCGCTGGGTCGCGTAAAAGGCGCCGATATCGCGCGTATCCTGGTCGGATAATGTGGCTGCAAATTGCTGCATGCCGACATCCGGCCGTTGCTTATCGCGATAGGCTTGGAGTTGGCGCGCAACGTACGCTTCGCTTTGGCCTGCCAAGCTTGGCCATTGTGGCGTAACGCTATTGCCATCGGCGCCATGGCAAGCTGCACATGTTGCAGCTTTTGCGCGGCCGTTGTCGGCGTTGCCTGGCTGGGCCGCGGCGGCGCCCATTTCGAACATTGCGACAAACATCGCGCATATGGCGACGGCGCGTGTTGCAAATTGCCCAGAGAGATTTCGTGGTGGCGAACCCAAACGCTTCATCACGTTGCTAAGTCCTATAGTTTCGCGTTGAACGGGCGCCGATTGTACACTAAACCATCAAGTCCGAGCAGCGACTCAAGCGTGCAATCGACCTACCAGTGACACCGATATTTCTAAAAAGCGCCGCTCAACCCAGCGATTTTCTGCCGGATGACGGCCGCGAGGTTGCGGTTGTCGGCCGGTCGAATTCCGGCAAATCTAGCGCGCTCAATACCATTCTTGCCCACGGAAAACTGGCGCGGGTGAGCAAGACGCCGGGCCGCACACAACTAATCAATTTTTTCGGGCTTACGGCGGATACCCGGTTGGTCGACCTTCCTGGATATGGCTTTGCGCGGGTTGGACCGGAAGTACGCGCGCGCTGGGAGGCGTTGATGACGGGTTATTTCGAGTCCCGAACGTCGCTGGTTGGGCTGATGATTACTGTAGATATCAGGCGCGGTCTGCTCGAGTTGGATCAAACCATGCTGCGTTGGTGTCACGCGCTGGAGGTGCCAGTCTACATCCTCGCAACGAAAGCCGATAAGTTGAGCCGCAATGCCGGTCTGCGCCAGATTCAGGCCATTCAGCGGGACGGCAATGGCTTAATCGTGGGCGTGTGCCGATTTTCGTCGCTGGATCGAACCGGCGTGAAAGAAGCGCGCCAGCAGCTCGCAGCCTGGTTGGAGTCGTCGAGCGGCCAGACATAGCTGGGCCAACAAATGGGCTGGGCCGTCAAATAAAGAGGCCCTGGGCACAATTATCAGGGGGTGCGCCCAGGGCCAAAATAGTCCCGATTGGGGTTTTCGGGACCCATTCCCGCTTAGGGAGGAAAGCGGGGAGTGCCCGCTCTGGGGCACCTGATGAATTAGTCAAGCGGGGGCGGGATTAGTTCCATAGCACCGATAACTTATACGGTAAGGCCGCTTTGGCTAATGGGCCTCGTCCCAATTTGCGCCGACGCCAACATCAACGGCCAGCGGCACGCTGAGGCTGGCGGCTGCTTCCATAAGGCTGACGACGTGATTCTGGGCGGCAGTAACATCGGCGTCTGCAACTTCCAGCACCAGCTCGTCGTGAACTTGCATGATGAGCCGGGCGTCGATGGCGCCGGAGGCCAGCCACGCGTGCACATCGATCATGGCGCGTTTGATGATATCGGCAGCCGTACCCTGCATGGGGGCATTGATGGCGCTGCGTTCAGCATATTGGCGGCGCGCCGCGTTGCGCGACTT
>JAHEEO010000002.1:0-32866 GCA_024640665.1 Rhodospirillales bacterium
CGATACGCCCACTGCGGCGACGCGACTGGCTCCAGCCATTGAGTCGGCTGTAGCCCACCAATTCGAGAAAACGCTTGTGCAACGACTTGTTGCTTGAATGCCAATTGGGCGCCGTAGCTCATATGCTGTATTGCACACGCACCACACCGGCCGAAATACTCGCATCCCGGCTCGACCCGATTCGCTGACGCGCGCGCGATTTCGAGCGCCTGCAAGTCATTCTTGTTGCGCCTTCGACCCTTCTTGAGCTCTATGCGTACTTCTTCGCCAACGAGCGCGCCAGAGACGAAAACTCGACGACCCTCAATGTCAGCGACACCCTTGCCATCATGCGTCAAGTCCAGGATTTCAGCATGTCTCGAATTATCCGCAGTCATTCAGAACGCCAAGCTTGCAGAAATTCATCAAAATGCGGCACCGCCTCTTCTTCAAGCTTATTCTGCAGCTTCTTAAGTTCACGCTCATGCTGAACTGTGTCGAGCAGGCCTCTCATTAATTGAAACCGCAAATAAACTAAATAGGTATTGAGGACATCTGTCTCGCAATAGTGGCGAATCTCGCTCAGCTTACCGGCCTGGAAATAGTCCCAAACCTTGGACCCGCTCATTCCCAGTTTGCCGGGGAATCCGAGTAACAATGCAACTTGCTCAAGCGATGACCGGCCGCCCACTTGATACCCGGAAATGACATCCATCAAATCGATATGTCGCCAGTGGAAACGACCCAGATAATTATTGAATCGCGCTTCCCTGTTGTGCTCTCCGACATCCCAATAGCTCGCTGCCGTCAGCGAATGACGCATGGCTCGATAGTGAAGCACCGGCAAGTCGAATCCGCCGCCGTTCCATGAAACGAGCTCTGGTGAATACTTTTCGATGCCGTCAAAGAAGCGGCTTACTAGCTCGCTTTCTGTTGATTCGACGTCGCCGAGACTAAAAATGTGTAACTCATCAGCAGTACGTAGGACGGCTGATATCGCTACGACGCGATGCTGCGGCAATGGCAGGAAATCCGTACCGCGAGACTGCTTCTGTTTAAAAAACATTATCTTGGCAACGGCGCTGTCGTCTAAGTCGCCAAGATTGTAGAGCTTACGCCCCAGCTCAATGTCCGGCACGGTTTCGATATCAAATACGAGTGTATTCATGTTTGATCCTTAAGCTGACTTCCGCATCAACACTGCAACGGCAAATACTAATCCCGCTTCATCGGTCAGCGAAAGATGTCCGCCTTCGATTCCCAGCGCTTCGCATTTCTTCTTGCCTCGCTCAGAGAAGATGACTTGTGGCTGACCAAGGGCATCGGGCAACGTTCCAACGTCGCGAACCCACATACCGTTTGAAAAACCAGTGCCCATCGCCTTAACGATTGCTTCTTTGGCCGCAAATCGCATTGCCAAGAAACGCACCGGGCGTTTATGTACAGTGAACAGCTCATATTCACTATCAAGCAAAATTCGCCGGGCGAAACGGTCGCCATACTGCGACCAAATTCCTTCCACTCTATCTACTTTCACAACATCTGTGCCAATTCCAAAAATCATTGTCGGCTGTGTTCTCCCACTAGCGTATTGAATTGCTCGATACTGCGCTCAACGCCATCAAAGAGCGCTTGAGCGACCAGCGCATGGCCGACGTGCACTTCAGAGATTTCCCGGATGCTCGCGATTAAGCCAATGTTTGAGGCGTTTAATCCTCCTCTGGCCGAGACGAGCAAGCCTAAGCTTACCGCATGCATTGCGTTTGCACGGATTTCATCGACTCGCTTCTCGACACTGCGCGAATTTGCCGCCAACGAATAAGCCAAGCAATTCAATTCTATGATCTCTACACCGATTTTTGCCAACGTATCGATCATTTGTTTGTCTGGATCGATGAATGCAGCCAAACGAACCGACAAAGGCGATAGACAACGAACAGCCTCGTTAATCTCTTCCTTGAGCGCCACACAGTCTAAGCCACCTCCCGGCGAATGATCATTTCTAGCGTCAGGAGAAAAGATACAGCGGCCGACGCCGCTTTCAGCAACTAGTGCGACTAAATCCGATCTGGGTGCGATCATTACGCCGACCGCGGATGGATTTATCGAACTTAAGCTCTGCAAGTCATGATCTTGCATGCCGCGCCGATCGCGAAAGACGGAAAAATCTACGCCGTTGGCACCTGCTCTCAATGCGGCCAATGCGAACTCGACAGGATCCGGGTAGTCGGGAAGTCGCATCTGCCGCAGAGCAGCAACGGAATCGATCGATACATGCAGTGAAGGGCGACTCTGCACTGTCAAAGCTCGAGACCTCGCGCTGCAATATCTTGAAGCACATCCCGACTTTTTAGGCGTCGAGAACCAAGGTGAATTGCCAGCGCATCACCCAGCAGACGCCGTGCAACTTGCATGCTTTCCTGGTCATCAAGTCGTTCCTCGCGGAGCGAAATCAGATGCTTTCCGGAGTAGCCTTGATTGGACCGGACGACTCGGGGACCACCGTCAATATCAAATTCGTAAGTCATATCTGGATCGATAGGTTGATGCGAAACCGTATCGAAACTAAGTGGCAACCCGAAGCCCAGCGACCTTAGCAAGCGGTGCTCGAACAATCGCAGCACGCGTGCCACGCTGGGCGTATCCACCAATGCCGAAAGGCATTCACTGTAGTGGCCAAATACCTCTGGATTGGCGTCGTCACGCACCATTAACCGCAGCAGCAGTTCATTCAAGTAGTACCCGGCAAGCAACCGATTCCCGTGTAACTCCAATGCTGTCGATGCCGTGTCGACGCCGGTTACACGCCCAAGCTCACCCCGACGGATCCAAGATAAACGCAGCGGTATGAATGGCTGCAGCAGCGCTCGATCACCGCGTCCAGCACGGCGAGATCCTTGAGCGACGAGCCCTACGCGGCCATGACTCATGCTAATACACTCGATGAGCTGACTGGTGTTTCGGTAAGGGCGCTGATGCAGCAAAAACGCTGGCTCACCGTCAATCGTTACGCGCTGACTCACAATGAATCAAAGCCCAGCCGATGTAGCTCTTGTTCACTATCTGACCAGTGCTCTCGAACCTTCACCCACAACTCGAGATGAACGCTTGCATTGAGTATTTCGACGAGTTCGAGCCGTGCTTTTGTACCCACAGCTTTGAGCCTTTGTCCTTGCTTGCCAATGACGATCGACTTATGGCTTTCTTTTTCTATCCAAATGAGAGCGTGGATGAGCCATCGGCCCTCATCATTTTGACTCATATGCTCTATTTCAACGGTCAAACCATACGGAACCTCTTGATACATTGCATCGATCAATTTTTCGCGTATCAATTCGGCAGCCCGAAATGCCAGATCTCGATCGGTGGTCATCTCGATGGGAAACATTGCGGGACCAGCAGGCAACGCAGCAAATATCGCCTTGCTGAGCTGCTCGAGGCTGATTCTGCGTTTCGCAGAAATCGGAACAAACGCAGCGCAAGGAATAGTCTGTAGCTGAGCCAAGAATGGCAGCAGCGTATCTATGTGCTTCAGCTTATCGATCTTGTTAACGACAATGATCGTATCGGCAAGTCGTTCGCCCAGTAGCTCGACAATTTTGTGATCTGCATCGGTTAAACCGGTTGCTTCAACTACCAATAATATGAGGTCGCAACTCTCCAAAGCATGGTGCACTACACGAGCCATTAGGCGATGCAACGCACGATTGGACCGGCGTTCATGGCCGGGCGTATCGACAAAAACTGCCTGGTTCAGCCCTTGGTTTAATATGCCGAGCACTCGATGCCGAGTTGTGTGCGGCTTCGCACTGGTAATGCTGATCTTTTCTCCGACGAGCGCATTGATCAGTGTCGACTTGCCTACGTTCGGCCGTCCAATGATTGCAACTTCACCGAATTTTGGGTTATTCGCCGTGTTCACCTATGAGGTCCGCCAATAAAGCAGCAGCGGCAACCTGCTCAGCACGCCGACGACTCCTGCCTTTACCGACGCTTGATTTTGTTTCATCACCCAACTCACAACGAACCAGAAAAACTCTCTCATGGTCTTTGCCTGAAATCTGCTCGACACGGTAACACGGAAGCGCTTCTCCTCGACCCTGCAACCATTCCTGCAAGCGGGTTTTGGAGTCTTTCAGCTCATCCGGCTCGGGCAGAGTCTGAATCCTGTCGGTATATAGGCGCAAGATCAAGCTTGCGGCATCGCGGTGAGACCCATCCAACAGCACGGCGCCAATGATCGCTTCCACCACATCGGACAAGACAGACGAGCGCTGAGCCCCGCCCGTGCGCATCTCGCCGCCACCGAGAATGATATGCGGCCCCAAATCGATGCCTTTTGCGATCGCTGCAAGCGTGCTCTGATTCACTAGCGATGCGCGCGCGCGGCTTAGCTCGCCTTCTGTATATTCGGGATGCAACTCGTAAAGTCGGGCGCCAATTGAGTAATTTAGAAATGCGTCCCCGAGAAACTCCAAGCGCTCATAGTTCTGTTTCGATGCACTGCGGTGCGTAAACGCACACTCGAGCAGCGTCGCATCCTCAAACCGGTAGTCAAGATGGGTTTCGGCCCAGCGGGCCAGCGCCTTCACCGGGGGATATCCACCTGGCGATCGTACATGACCAAAAAATAGATATCGGCCATGAACAACTCACGGTTTTCCAGTTGGACCCGGAGCTGATACGCATTACGTCCTTGATTGATCGTAATGGCCTCGCGCGGAATGCGCAGACCCTCGACGGCAAACCGACTGTTGAGATCCAAGCGAATATCGGTTGGGCCTCTGCCACTCGATTGGTAGTCTCGCTCAATATCGTCGAGAATTGTATTCAGACGCATGTTATTGAGATAAATAGGTACAAGCTTCAAAGCGCCAAGTCCCACGATCCCAATCAAGGTTGCCAGAATAAGAAACCCGATTACAGTAACGCCGCGCTGTGACCGCTCGTTCTTTCTACCTAATTGATACTGCTGCCTATGCGGCCCCATCGCGGGCCTCCTTCGCTAAATGCGCGCCAACTCATCCAAATTACTTCCGCTTTCCCGACAAACAGTTTCTCGGAAACAAATCCGACATCAGAATAGCGACTATCTTGACTATTATCCCGGTTGTCACCCATCAGAAAATAGTGCCCCTCAGGCACCATATATTCGCCACCGCGGCCAGAGCGAATACGCGAGAGCAGAACTTCATGCTCAACCTCACCCAATTGCTCGCGAACCAAGTTGGCCTCTGGCTCATCGGCGAAACTGCCAACTATAGCCATATCCATGGACTCGCCATTAATCGTCAATTGCTTTGTAGCTGCCGAATAATTGACTGTATCACCGGGCAGGCCAACAACTCGCTTAATATAGTTAACCGATGTATCTGATGGATATCTAAATACCACAACATCGCCGCGTTTCGCCTCACCTATGTCGACAATTTTGGTATTTAGAACGGGTAGCCGCAGACCATACGAGAACTTGTTCACAAAAATGAAGTCGCCGGTAAGCAGTGTGGGCATCATCGAGCCTGATGGAATACGAAAGGGCTCGAACACAAAGGAGCGCAAAACCAGCACAAGGAACAGAACGGGGAAAAAGGACTTGGCGTACTCTACGACGAGAGGATCTGGCTGATAACGGTCTCGAACGGCTTCTAACGAGCGCCTTTTTGGCGCAAACACCAGCATATCGACGAGCCAAATCAAGCCGGAGACGCCGGTCGCAGCCACCAGTATCAGGGCAAAATCCAAATCACTAATTCCTTCGTCGCGATCGAAAACGAGCCAGTATTGGCTATTTCTTATCTGCCTGCAACACAGCCAAGAATGCTTCTTGAGGGATTTCCACGGATCCAAACTGCTTCATCCGCCGCTTTCCCGCCTTCTGTTTTTCGAGCAATTTACGTTTGCGCGTGATATCGCCACCGTAAAGTTTTGCGGTGACGTCTTTTCGATAAGCCTTTACTGTCGAGCGCGCGACGATCTGACTGCCGATTGCAGCTTGAATTGCAACATCAAACTGCTGGCGAGGAATAGCCTCGCGCAGCCGCTCAACCAGTGCACGGCCTTTGCGCTCTGCACCATCCCGATGAACAATCATGGCCATCGCATCCACTCGTTCTTTGTTTATCAATATGTCGAGCCGAATGAGCGGTCCAGCATCAAATCTTACCAACTCATAATCGAAAGATGCGTAACCGCGGCTGACAGATTTTAGTCGATCGAAGAAATCGAGTACGACCTCTGCCAGAGGCAACTCGAATTTCAAAGACACCTGGGTACCTAGATATTGAATCTGCTTCTGCACACCGCGTTTTTCTATACACAACGTTATCACCGCGCCAATGTAGGACTGCGGCACGAGAATATTGGCTTCGATAATGGGTTCACGAATCTCGCGGACGCGACTCAACTCCGGAAGCTGCGATGGATTTTCGATCCGTATGGTTTCCCCGTCTGAAGTAACAACTTCGTATACCACTGTCGGCGCAGTTGTTATCAACTCCAATCCGTGTTCGCGTTCCAGCCGTTCCTGCACAATCTCCATGTGCAATAGACCTAAGAACCCGCAGCGAAACCCAAACCCCAACGCCGCACTCGACTCAGGCTCGTATGCGAGGGCCGAATCATTAAGCGACAGCTTTGCGAGCGACTCCCGGAAGGCCTCGTAGTCTTCGGAATTTATCGGGAAAAGCCCAGCGAAGACGCGCGGTTGCACTTTCTTGAATCCTGGCAAGGCAGCGGTCGAATCGGCAAACTGGGCACTGACTATGGTGTCGCCAACCGGCGCGGCGTCGACCTCTTTGATCGACGCGATCAAATAGCCAACGCTTCCCGCCGACAGCACTTTCTGATCGGTCGCTCTGGGCGTAAACACGCCCACGCGATCAACCAAATACCGGCGCTGGGTCGAATGGACCACGACTTTTTCCCCCGCTCGAATTACGCCATTGACCACTCGAACAAGGGACACTACGCCGACGTAGGAATTGAACCATGAGTCGATAATCAATGCCTGCAGCGGATCCGTCTCACTTCCGGATGGCGGCTTAATGTCCCTGACAATCTGCTCTAGCAACTCATCAACGCCAGCCCCTGTTTTTGCGCTGATCTTCAATGCATCGTGGGCCTCGATACCAATGATATCTTCGATATCCCCAGCGACCCGGTCTGGGTCGGCAGTCGGTAAATCTATTTTATTGAGCACCGGTATCACATCGAGACCCTGGTCAATTGCCGTATAGCAGTTCGCAACGCTTTGTGCTTCTACGCCCTGACTCGCGTCAACCACGAGTAACGCGCCCTCACAGGCGGCCAAAGACCTTGACACCTCGTACGAAAAATCCACGTGCCCAGGCGTATCTATCAAATTGAGCTGATAATCTAGACCATCGCGTGCGCGATAACTGAGACTGACGCTTTGCGCCTTAATCGTAATTCCCCGCTCTCTCTCCAAATCCATCGAGTCGAGCACTTGGTTTTCCATCTCTCGATCAGATAGTCCGCCGCACATCTGGATAAATCGATCTGCCAGTGTCGATTTGCCATGGTCAATATGCGCAATGATCGAGAAGTTACGGATTCGGTCCATCATGGCAGTTCGTTCACTGCCAAGTGAGCGCGCACGTGTTCCGTGTCGAGAGGATAGCTGGATAACTCCTGACCCTTTTCCAAAAGCACGGGAATCCGCAATCCATAACGGCGAGTGAGATCGATATCATCACTAATATCAACTACATCCAATTGAATATGGGGAGAAAGCAAAGGCATGAGGTCTGCGACCAGCAACTCGCATAAATGACAATCCGGGCGACTATACAGGGTCAACCGCCTCATTGTTTTCTCGCAACCAATTGACTGACCAGTTTGCGCTCGATTCGGCCGCGCGTCGCTGGTTTAAACAAGATAACCCCAGCCAGACCGACACTGGAACCCAAGACTGAACCGACATCGGAACCAGCAGATAAATACCATCCCATAAGGCCACCCAACAGTATCCCAAACATCGGCAATCCGTAAGCGATGACAGCCAGTTTTACGATGACTGCGCCGGGCATCGACAATTCGAGCTCAGTATCAGCGTCAATTAGAGAATTCATGTCGTTCACGGTGACTTGGCTGGACGAGACAAGCAAGCTACACCCGGCACAGCCTCGGCAGGCATTTATTGACTCACGCTCTAAAGTAAGACTTGCGCTATTTCGGCTGCTTGCACGCACCGTAACGCCTAATAAGCAGCTACGCGGCATATGGGGTTTGGGACTTCTATTCAGACTGCAATGAAGTGGCGATACTCTCTACAGTTCGCCGAGGCACCTCGCCGACGGCGGTCACTTTTCGACCATCCACAGTCAGCGAGAACGCATTCGTGCTTCCAACCGAAGAATAGCCTTCTGTTACTTCTGCCTCTGTCTTCGGATCTTCGATAAAAACGGAAACGGTAGCGAGACCGTCGGAAAATACCATGTGCTCTACCGGATACTTCGAGCCCGCCATTGGATTGTGGGTAGTTGCAGTGAGATGAAAGCCATCTGGCAACTGCGCAACGCGCCACGGAATGCCGTTGGCAATTTCGTCGGAAACTTTTGGCGAACTAAACAGCGCGAACCCATCTGTCACTATTGTAGCCTGCAAAGCGGCGTCGGGAATCGAGTCAGGAAATTCGATGCTCGTAAAATGTATTTCCTCGACTATTTCTTTGTTTTCACCCCATAAGCGAGATTTCAGGGGCATCGCAGTTTCCCAATCGAGCCATAAGACATACCCATACCGGTATTCGTCTCTAGGCATAATACCCACCACCTGTGTTTGGCGGTTGGCAACTCGGTCCGTGCTATAGATCTTGAAGCGGTAGTGCGCCTCGAGCTTTTGCGAATAGCTCGGCAAAGCAGATACGAGCGGATTTATCTCACGACGCTCTTCCAGCAAAACGACTTTTCTATCCGGCAAGATACAGCGAATATTGTCTGCTTCTCGGATTATCTCTCGGCCCACGCCGTCTAAAGATACGATACGTTCGGCAACCACCCCGTCCACATTGCGATGAATAATTCGCAACGTTTCCGTATTGCCGCCATGAACATGGACAAAGGTGCCATCATAATTCAATTGCTCTAGCGCGGCATTCATTCGATCGAGCCAAACTCGCGCGTCTTGGCCCTGCGCGGCAGTCATCATCATACATAGCAGCGACAAACCGACAAGATAAGGAGGTGCAGACCTTCGCATTAGCGGGTCGCCTCACCAAACTGCGCCTCTGCGGCCTCTGTTTGATAAATGCCTACAACATTGGAGTTTACTGAGGTTCGGTGCAGCGTCGATGCATAATTGCCGTGCTGCACAAGGTAGTTCGTCAGCCTGATTGGCGGGGCGATGACTCTACCTGATGCAGGCAGGTCTCCGGGAACGACATAACTGGCGGGCTCCGCCCATCCGTTTGGCTGCGTACTTACGCTCTGAACCGGCGTGTCGATGCTTTCACCTTGGTTGATTGTGCGCAAACCTACGAGGGCGATCATTGCAACAGCAGCGGCTATTCCGGCTCCACTCAATACTTGCAACCAGCGCCTCGGTTGGGCAGTTCGTGCCTGGCGGCGAGCGGCAGCTGGAGGCGCTCCATCTAGAGCCGAATGAATGCGATCCCGCAGCAAAGTTGAATTGGCGAGAACTGCGTCTGCGCGCAGCACGGAACCTATCGCCGCATAACGAATCGTCTGCTGGCGAGCAAACTTATCGCTCGTCAATCTTCTAACCAAAAAAGCGGACTCTTCAGATGACAATTCATCATCGATGAAAGCCGAGATTTGTTCGTGAATATGTTCTGTCATAGGTTCTTTGCTGTCTTCTCGATGAGAACTCTGTGTAATCAAGCCAATCTGCTGGACTACTCCTGCATTCCAAGTTATACGAGCGTGCCGATACTTTTGTCGATAGCTTCGCGCGCTCTGAAAATTCTCGACCTGACTGTACCGACCGGACACTCCATAGTCTGCGCAATCTCTTCGTAACTCAATCCATCTATTTCTCTCAAAAGAATGGCAGTGCGCAGATCCTCGGGCAACTGATTGATCGCTTTATTTACCGTGGCACGGAGCTCCTCAGACATGGCTAGCCCCTCTGGCGTATCAAGCTCTTGAAGCTTGGACAGAGTCTCATGCTGCTCCGCATCTTGCAGATCCACATCGAAATGCGCCGCCCGACGACTCGCGGAAACCAAATGGTTCTTGGCGGTGTTGATAGCGATTCGATATAGCCAGGTGTAAAAGGCGCTTTCACCACGAAACGACGAAGCAGCCCGGTAGGCCTTGAGGAAAGATTCCTGCGCTACATCCATGGCTTCTGACGGATCTCTAACATATCTCATAATGAGCTTGAGTATTCGATGCTGGTACTTAATTACCAACAAATCGAATGCCGACCTATCGCCTTGCTGAACTCGCTTTACGAGCGCAAGGTCGGCCGCACCGCCACTCATACGCTTTGTATCTGGAGTATCTGCAAGATTCATGTCGGTAGACCGCGCCGGACACCAAAAAGTTCGTTCCAATTTAACCCGGCTGCCGCCTGACGTCCAATTCGACTGCATCGACCGGTGTTTCGACGCAGCTATTGGCTGCCGAACGTTGTCGAAGCCGGTCCGCCACCCTCACGCAGCAGGATTTGCAGTCGCCGCCAGTCCGCCGGCGCCAATTCATCAGACCAGATCGTGATTTGCCTGCGGCGACCGCCAGGCGAGCATAGCCGCAAGCTTGCCCAGTACCTCGTATATCGACTGGCGGGCGCAAGCTTCCAGCAAACATCGGCCCGAGTTGCCATCAGACAGATACCATCGACGCGGAATATCAACCGATGCACGCCGCGGGGCCGCACTGCGCAGGCGAACACGCACAACGCCATGGCGGCTGCGAATTTTACATAAACTGGGCCATCAACAGCGCCCCAAGTCGCGGCGAGCGTTACCTGCTGTGCAAACCAAGCGATCCATGCGAGGCGGGACTGCTCATGATGGAGGACGAACGCTCTGCCGAATGGCGCTGATGACATCGGCGATATCCGTATCTGCGGGCACACTGCGGCCGGCAAGATACCCATAGATATCTGGATCGGGTAGCTCCAAAACGTTGGCAAATGCCCATTTTTGCCGATCGCTGAGCGACGGATACTCTGAGTCCAAGAACCCCACCAACACGGAATCGAGCTCGCGCATTCCGCGGCGGCAGCGCCACCTGAGCTGAGCGGTATTTATCGTTGCGGGCTTATTGATATTTACTCACCAATTGAGCAGCTTAGTGTTGCCGATCGGTCATCATTTTCTTGATCTCTGCAATCGCCTTGCCTGGATTGAGATCCTTTGGGCAAGCTTTCGTGCAATTGAGAATCGTGTGGCAGCGATACAGCCTAAACGGATCTTCGAGGGCATCGAGGCGATCACCCGTGGACTCATCCCGACTATCGACGATCCATCGATAAGCCTGCAGCAGCGCTGCCGGACCCAGGTACCGATCTGAGTTCCACCAGTAACTGGGGCACGACGTAGAACAGCAAGCACACAAAATACAGGCCGACGGATCGTTGATCTTTTCTTGGTCTTCTTTCGATTGCAGCCGCTCACGATCGGGCGGTGGCGGCGTTTTGGCCTCGAGCCAAGGCTTTACAGACGCATATTGCGCATAGAAATTAGTGAGATCGGGCACCAAATCTCGGACCACGGGCATATGCGGCAATGGATAAATCCTTACCGGGCCTTTGACTTCCTCGACGGGCTTGAGACAGGCGAGCGTATTAGTACCGTCGATATTCATTGCGCAAGAACCACAGATGCCTTCGCGGCACGAGCGTCGAAAAGACAACGTAGGATCAATCTCGTTCTTTATCGTAATCAATGCGTCGAGAACCATTGGGCCACATTCGTCCATATCAATCGAATACTGATCGACACTTGGATTTTCCCCGGTCGCAGGATCATAACGGTAAACCTGAAACTCACGCTTATTGGGGGCATCTTTCGCACCACCGTGATCTTTACCAGGCTTAACTCGCGAATTTGCCGGAAGTTTAAACTGCGCCACTGTTAGTCCTCTTTGGTCTCGTCAACGTCTCGATGCCACTAGTAAGTTCGCGCCTTTGGCGGAACCGTTTCTACGTCATCGGTCAAAGTATTCATCTGTACAGGCCGGAAATCGAAGCGAGCGGCGCCTTTGGAATCGACCCATACCATCGTGTGCTTCATCCAGTTTTCGTCATCTCGGTCCGGGTAATCTTCGCGTGCCTGCGCGCCGCGACTCTCGGTTCGATTAATAGCGGACTTGATGGTGCCCATTGCCTGCAATAGCAGATTTTCGAGTTCCATTGTCTCAATGAGATCTGTGTTCCAAACAAGCGTGCGATCACTGACAGACACATCGGCGAAGGAAGCAAAGACCGCCTCCAGCTTATCAATACCTTCCTGCAGCGATTCGCCAGTGCGAAATACTGCGGCATGACTCTGCATAACGCGCTGCATCTCAAGACGAATCTTCGCTGTCGGTGACCCGCCCTTCGCATTGCGCAGACTATCGAGCCGACTGACTGCAGCCTCGCCGGCATCATGCTTGAATGGCGCGTGCCGAGTACCGCGTCGAATCAACTCGCCGCAGCGGTGCGCTGCCGCCCGACCAAATACAACCAGATCTATCAACGAGTTGGATCCGAGCCGATTGGCCCCATGTACTGAAACGCAACCGGCTTCACCGACCGCCATCAATCCAGGCACAACGTATTCTTCGCCCTGATTATTCTTGGCGACGACTTCGCCATGATAGTTGGTCGGGACACCACCCATGTTGTAGTGCACTGTTGGCAACACGGGTATCGGTGCTTTCGTCACGTCAACACCGGAAAATATCTTCGCGGTCTCCGCAATACCGGGCAGACGCTCGTCGATTACTTCTTGGCCCAAATGCTCAAGATGCAAATGCACATGATCTTTGTGCTTGCCAACACCACGGCCCTCTCTAATCTCTATAGTAATTGACCGACTGACAACATCGCGCGACGCAAGGTCTTTGGCATTTGGCGCGTAGCGCTCCATAAAACGCTCGCCTTCGGAATTAGTGAGATAACCGCCCTCACCTCTGGAGCCTTCCGTGATCAAACAGCCCGCCCCGTAAATCCCAGTAGGATGAAACTGCACAAACTCCAGGTCTTGCAGCGGCAGTCCGGCACGCAAAGCCATGGCGTTTCCGTCACCGGTACAGATATGCGCTGATGTGCAAGAGAAGTAAGCGCGGCCGTAACCACCCGTTGCCAGAATGACCATATGCGCTTTGAATCGATGGACCTTGCCCTCGGCCAGATCCAACGCAACAACGCCACGGCACTGACCATCTTCCATGATCAAATCGATCGCGAAATACTCGATAAAAAATTCGGCGTTTTGCTTTAACGATTGCTGATAAAGGGTATGCAGCATGGCATGGCCGGTGCGATCAGCCGCAGCACACGTGCGTTGCGCAGTGCCTTCGCCGAAATGCGTCGTCATACCACCGAACGGTCGCTGATAGATTCTGCCATCTTCAGTGCGGGAGAAGGGCACACCATAATGCTCCAGCTCGATAACGGAGGCTGGTGCCTCTTTGCACATGTACTCGATCGCATCCTGGTCGCCAAGCCAATCGGAACCTTTGACGGTGTCGTACATATGCCAGCGCCAATCGTCGTCACCCATATTGCCGAGTGCAGCACTAATGCCACCCTGTGCTGCAACGGTGTGGCTACGTGTTGGAAACACTTTCGAAATACAAGCAGTAGACAGCCCCTGCTCGGCCAAACCCAACGTTGCACGCAAGCCAGCGCCGCCCGCACCGACCACCACAACGTCGTAAGTATGTTCGACGAATTCGTAATCCTTACTCATGCACTCAAGCCCCAAATCCGACGCGCAATATTGCGTAAACGCCAGCGCAACCAACAAAAATATGCGCAAATGTGGTCAGTACCAGCGTTACTGTCTTAATCACCTTGCCATGGACATAGTCTTCCACTACGACTTGCACTCCAAGATATGAGTGATAGCTAACCGTCAGAACCAGCAAGATCATGAAGATGCTGGTCAGCGGCCGCGAAAACCATGCCACTACTGTCGAGTAAGCGAAATCCTGCAAACCCGCAAGAGCAAAAATAAACCACAATCCCAAAGGTATGAGGGCGACTGCGGTGAGCCTTTGCACCCACCAATGCTCAGATCCGCCTTTCGCGGAACCCAGACCCAGAACCTTATTCAACGGAGATACGAGACTCACGGCGCAACCCTTTAAATGATGACGAGCAAAGCGAACAACAATGTGGCAATCACCGCCGCAACGACTACGAGCCAACCGCTCATTTGAATCTGATGATGTTCAAATCCGGCGCCAACATCCCAGAAAAGATGACGAATGCCATTGGCGAAATGATAGAAGAAACAAAATGCCCACCCAATGAGCGGCAACTTAAACCAAGTTGCGCCAATAAATTCAAGCGACTGGGCATAGTCTGCAGCGCCACCCGCCAATGACACCAACCACCAGACGAATACCAGCAACCCGACAGACAGTGCGACACCGGTAACGCGATGCAGTATCGACAGCGTATTCGTGATCTGCCATCGGTAAATAAAGACATGCGGCGACAATGGCCGATCAGCCCTATCCATATGCTTGGTTTCTCCCTTCAAGCGTGCTTTTGCGCAGGAACGAACTCAGATTGCGAGACACAAAGCCTAGAAATCGATGCAACGTCCCGCGCGCTCCCAGTCCCCGAAACGAGTAGGCTCTGGCCCCTGTGGCCCCCCTATCTCGCGAGGCTCGCTGGCTACTTCGTCGGCTACCCGTTCAGTCTCCGTGACAGGATCCTCTGACGAGCGAACAGCAGCCTCTTGTTTGTCTACAGCGATCATCGCTAAAGTGTGCCAGAAACGGGCGCGCCACGCATCCCGGAAAAAGGCATGTCAGCGATGAGTCTTAGAATTTGTGACCGGCAGCAAATTGGGGTCATTCACGCGACAGGCCCAGATGCAGAAAGCTTCCTGCAAGGACAACTGAGTCAAGATATTGGCAGGGCGACCTCCTCGCTCAGTGTATTAGCCGGCTGGCATGATGCGAGCGGCCGCTTGCAGGCGCTGTTTCGGGTATGGCGGCATGAAGACTTCATTGTAATGGCCACCGCCAGCGAGATTCTCAGTGATGTCACGGCACAGCTAAACCGTTACAAAATGCGGGCCAACCTCACGCTGACTCCACGTGAAGATTGGCGGACCGTCTCGGTTCTTAAGTTGCCGAGCCGATCCGGCCCGGACCAAGCATCGGAAGAAAGCGGGAAGCTGGTGTTCGCCGAGACCCTGAACGGCGTTGCGCACAATAATGGCTTCGATTCGATCAGGATCACCCAGAACCAGCATCATCTTTACGGCCCTCAGCATGCTTTCTCCGGCCTGCGACTGGATACCAACCCAGAAACCACATTAGCGTTGGCCCAGGCTGACGAAATCCGGGCAGGAATACCGCTCGTCGGCCGAGCGCTTGCCGCCAGATTCATCCCCCATATGCTGAACCTCGAGATCCTAAACGCGATCGCATTCGACAAGGGGTGTTACCCAGGCCAGGAAATTATCGCCCGAACCGAAAATCTTGGAACCGTGAAACGCCGGGCCCGGACTTTCGCGCTGCAGGGGAAAACGATGGCAGCGCCTGGCACGGCTCTGATCGGCGCTGCTGGCGAGCAGGTCGGCACCGTCGTCAACTGTGCCGCCGATGGCGACAATGCCTGCGTATTACTCGCCGTAGTCCAACTGGATGCCCTGAGCGCACCCTTATACTTGGAGGGGCGTTTGGATCAACCGCTACAAAAACTCGAAATGCCGTTTCAATGAAGTGACTACATGTCGGTATCGACGCTGCTAACTAAGCCTCTTGCTTCAATTGCGGAAACAACAGTACATCGCGGATCGACTGGCTGTTCGTCAACAACATGACCAATCGGTCAATACCAATGCCCAGGCCAGCCGCTGGCGGCATACCGTATTCCAGCGCCCTAACGTAGTCTGCATCAAAATACATCGCCTCGTCATCGCCGTGTTCCTTCGCCTCGACCTGAGCGCGAAATCGCGCAGCCTGATCTTCGGGATCGTTAAGCTCCGAGAAGCCATTGGCGATTTCACTGCCGGCGATAAACAGCTCGAAACGATCTGTCAGGAAAGCATCATTGTCGCAAGCGCGTGCCAGCGGAGACACTTCCGCCGGGTACTGCGTAATAAATATTGGACCTTGCAAATTATCTTCAATCAGCCTTTCGAACAATTCGAGCTGCAGCTTACCGGCACCATATTGGTCATGAACGGGAATACCTTCAGCCTGACATAGCTGCGCAAGCACTTGCCTGTCGCGAACAGTGTCCGCGGTCAAACCCACGTTTGCATCCAGCAAGGACTGCTCGACGCTAAGACGCGGAAACGCATGACCGAGATCGAATTCATCATCGCCGAACACGACAGTCGTTTTGCCCAGCAGGACACGCGCTGTTTCACGCACTAGATTTTCGGTCAAATTCATTAAATCTTCGTAGTCCGCATAAGCTTGGTAAAGCTCAAGCATCGTGAATTCAGGATTGTGTCGAGTCGACAACCCCTCGTTCCGAAACACCCTGCCAAGCTCATATACGCGCTCGAATCCGCCGACGAGCAGCCGCTTCAAGTAAAGCTCGGGTGCAATTCTCAAATAGAGCGTTCGATCAAGTGCATGATGGTGCGTTTCAAAGGGGCGCGCCGCGGCGCCACCGGGAATAGGCTGCATAATCGGCGTCTCAACTTCCAGGAAATCAAGCGCATCGAGATAGGAGCGAATGAAGCGAATGGCTTCGCTCCGGACACGAAACGCCTGACGTCGTTCCGGGCTCACTATCAGATCAACATAGCGCAACCGCAGGCGCAGCTCTTGATCGGCCATACCATGCCATTTGTCCGGCAGCGGGCGTAAGGATTTAACGAGCACCTCCAGACTATCGACGGCGATCGACAACTCACCTGTCTTAGTCATCATCAGCGTGCCGGTCGCCCCTAAGATGTCGCCAAGATCCCATTTCTTGAAATCGGCGTAAACATCCTCGCCCAAGCGGTCCCGCTGCACGAATAACTGTATTTGGCCGGATCTGTCTTGCAGGTGGACAAAACTACTCTTGCCCATGACGCGCTTGCTCATCATTCGGCCAGCCACAGCGACTTGCACTTTTTCGCCTTGCAGAGACTCAGCCGAATGCGCCGAATATGCTGCGCGCAGTTCATCGGCCAGCGCATCCCGGCGAAAACCGTTCGGAAAGGCATTGCCATCATCGCGCATCCGATCCAACTTCTTGCGCCGCTCGGCAATTAAACGGTTTTCATCCTCTGTCGTGACTTCGCTCATTCGCTCCACTAACCCCATTTACGACTACAGCCCTTGCTTCAGGCTTTCTTCAAGAAACTCATCGAGATCGCCATCCAGCACGGCACTGGGCTGCGACGACTCTACATTAGTGCGCAAGTCTTTAACGCGCGACTGATCCAACACGTACGAACGAATCTGACTCCCCCAGCCAATATCCGCCTTGCTGTCTTCGACTAAATCGGCTTGCTCACGGCGCTTTTGCTGCTCTAATTCATACAAACGCGCTTTGAGCTGCCCCATTGCAGTCGCGCGGTTCTTATGCTGCGAACGATCATTCTGACACTGCACCACCACACCGGATGGAATGTGCGTAATTCTAACCGCGGACTCAGTCTTATTGACGTGTTGCCCGCCTGCGCCGCTTGCTCGATATACATCTACGCGCAGATCGGCGGGATTTATTTCCACCTCGACGTTGTCATCGAGCTCTGGAGAAACGAACACCGCTGCGAACGAAGTATGGCGGCGGCTTCCAGAATCAAACGGCGACTTGCGCACGAGTCGATGCACACCGGTTTCGGTTCTCAGCCAGCCGTAAGCATATTCGGCCCGCACATGAATCGTAGCGCTCTTGATACCGGCAACATCTCCAGCGGAGGCCTCTAGCAACTCGGTCGAAAACCCTCGAGATTCTGCCCAACGTAGATACATACGCAAGAGCATCTCGGCCCAGTCTTGTGCTTCGGTTCCGCCTGACCCCGCCTGAATATCGACGAACGCATTGTGCGAGTCCATATCACCCGCGAACATGCGCCGAAACTCGAGGTCGACAACGGTTTTTTCAACGCGCGAGAGTTCAGCCGCAATTTCGCCCAGCATTGCTTCGTCATTATCTTCGCGAGCCAGAGCATAAAGCTCAAGCGTCTCTTCAAGCGCAAGTTGAATTTTGTCCAGCGTATTGACGATGCCTTCTAGGCTGGCGCGCTCGCGCCCCAAGTTTTGCGCGCGTTCCGGGTCTGACCAAACGTCCGGAGACTCTAATTCTCGCTCGACTTCTTCGAGCTTTTCACGCTTAACATCGTAGTCAAAGATACCTCCGAAGCGCGTCACTGCGAGATCGCAAGTCTTCAATCCGATCGTTTACGTTGCCTAGTTCCATCTTGATCACTCAAACGCGGGGCGCAAATATTAGCATGACGGCTCGGAATTCCGATCGGCAGCTATGTGTTCTCCAAATGTTCAACGATGAGTTGCACTCGCGGCTCGGAGAAATACTCGTTCACCGCCAATTGATAGCAGGCCCGAACCTTAGAACCCGTTGCTGGCTCGCAAAACTCCGAGTTGAAAGCAATCGCCTCGACTCGGGTGCCGCCACCGACCGGCTGCAAGGTCATTTTTAGATGCAAGTCCTTAAGCCAACGCCAATCGGCAATGGTAAATACGCCATCAAACAGGGGCTCTGGAAAACTCTGCCCCCAAGGGCCCGCAGCGCGAATCGCCTCAGCGACCTCTATAGTCATCAGATCGCCAGCCAATTCGCCGTCTGACAGCAATTTTTGCAGCCGCTGATCGGCACTGAGTCGCTTCGCACCGACAGCGTCGATCGCGGCAGCGAATGCCGGCAGCGCATCGGCTTCAATAGACAAACCTGCCGCCATTGCGTGTCCGCCATATTTCTTGATCAACCCCGGCTGCAACGCATCGACTTCTGCTAACGCGTCACGCAGGTGGAAGCCCGCCACGGAACGGCCAGAGCCTTTGAGCCCATCTCCGGATGGCGCAAATGCAAACACCGGCAGACCGTGACGCTCCTTGACTCGTGACGCGATAAGGCCGACAAGTCCCTCATGCCAGTTATCGCGCATCAGGCTCAATACGCTTTGTTCTTCAACACGATCATCCAATGACAATGACTCGACCAGATCCAGCGCTTCGGCTCGCATTTCCGTTTCCATCTCGCGCCGACTCCGATTCAATGTGTCGAGTTGTCTGGCGAGCTCAAGAGCAGCTTGATCAGATTCTTCAATCAAACAACGGACACCAATCGACATATCATCCAGACGACCTGCCGCATTCAAACGCGGACCCAGCTGATAACCCAATGTGCTGGCCGTCACCCGGTGCAGCTCGGCACCCGACAGTTCGCATAATGCGCGGATGCCGGGACGACAGCGGCCACCGCGGATACGCAACAAGCCCTGCTGTACCAGAATTCGATTCTGCTGGTCCAATGGCACTAGATCGGCGACCGTTCCGAGTGCCACGAGATCGAGATATTCGGCTATGCCGGCGGAATCGCCAAGCGCGCGTCCAAGCGCGGCGAGCAAATAGAATGCCACGCCAACGCCGGCAAGATTCTGCCCCTTAAACTCTTGCCCGGGAAGATTTGGATTCACCAAAACGTTAGCAGCAGGTAATTGCTCAGGCGGCAAATGATGATCGGTGATCAATACGTCGATGCCCAGTTCACGTGCCGCTGCCACGCCAGCCACACTGCTGACGCCGTTATCGACTGTCACGAGCAATGCTGGATTCAGTTGTGCCAAATGCTCGACGGCGGCGGTGCTCAGTCCGTAACCCATGTTGAAACGATCAGGGATGAAAAACTGAACATCAGCAAACCCGAATTTGCGCAAACACAGCAACATTAGCGCGACGCTGGTTGCGCCATCACTGTCAAAGTCCCCAACTACCACAATGCGCGCATCGCGATGCTGCAGCAACAACTCAACTGCATCAGTTAGCACATCGAAACTGCCCACTGGCACAAGCCCGCCAAGGACCAAATCAAGGTCGGCAGGTGACGTGATAGCTCGACGCGCATAGACCTGACGGAGTACCGGGTGGACATGCGCCGGCCAATCCCATTCAACAATGCTCTGATTGGCTTCGCGGCGAACGATACTTTTAGCGCTTGGCATGTTTCAATCGCATCTCGAGTTTATAATCTTGTGCCCAAGCAACACGGGCCACAGTTCATTGCAATTTAATAAGGAAACCATCAATGCAAACACAATTCGGTCCTATCAGCCGGGTTGCATTCGCATTGGTGAGTCATCGTTTTCGGGACATATCATTGTTGCGGCAAACACCATTCTAGACAACTGGGATGCCGGCACGCCTGCCGCACTCTCAGAAGCATCGCTGGCGGCCGCTTTGGAGCTGCAGCCGGAAATTCTCATCGTCGGCACCGGCTCTGCCCAAATGCTCCCTGATACATTGCTCATGGCTCAATTGGCTCGGCGTGGAGTTGGTTTAGAGATAATGACAACAGCGGCGGCCTGTAGAACTTACAACGTGTTGGCTCACGAACAACGCGCTGTCGTAGCCGCGCTATTCAACGCATGATATCCACAGCCGTGCTATCGCGCCGGCAGATAGCTTAAAGGATCAATCGGCACGCCATTGCGCCGAATCTCGAAATGCAACTGTGCCTGACGGCCCGGCCCAAGTCCCATAGCTGCGATCCGCTGGCCGCTGGCCACTTCGTCACCTTGATCCACGACGACATTGTCGGTGTGACCGTACGCGCTCAGAAAAGTATCGTTGTGTTTTATGATGACCAGCTGACCGTAACCCGCCAAACCTGTACCCACATAAACCACGCGGCCGGCAGCGGCGGCTGAAATGCTCTGGCCATTTTGGCCGGTCACGCTGATACCGCTGCCGATTCCGCTCCGGGAACCGAAACGCGCAGCGACGGTACCCATAGTCGGCCAATCCCAGTCTGGCGCCGGGAGATTACTGGGCTGTGGCAATGGGGGCGGCGCTGAACGAGTTGAACTATTTGCCTGGCGCGGCGTATTCGCCTCCAGCAGGCTGAGGCGCTGCCCAACGAATATGAGATCGGGGTTGTCGAGACGATTCCAACGAGCCAATGAGCGGTAGTCGAGCCCATACCGCCAAGCAATCGTGTACAACGTGTCGCCAGGCCGTACGACATGCACCCGCGTTTCATAGTTGACCAACGACGGGCTGCAAGCGGTCATGGCAATACAGAGTGCGACGATAATGGTCTTTAGCGCAGCTGCCATATGACGATCGCTAGCAATATTATTCCGACGACAGCCCAACCGATGGCATCGACATATCGTCGCAGCAAGCCTTCCATTTTTTCGCCGCCGAAGACAATCATACCGGCGACAAGAAAGAACCGGGCCCCGCGCCCCAGGCACGAGGCGATAAGAAAGCCAGGGAAAAACATGTGCAAAGCGCCACCGGCAATCGTAAATATCTTATATGGGATCGGCGAAAACCCGGCTGCGAGTATTGCAAAAAACCCCCAGCGATCGAACCACTGCGTTGCGCGCGAAAAAACCTCAGCGTACCCCAATGACTCGATAAACGGCCCAACCGCATCGATCGCGAACCAGCCGATTAAATAACCAGCCACACCACCGATCACGGAAGCTACTGTGGTCAGCGTCGCGTATCGCCAACCCCGATCCGGTCGTGCTAGCGTCATTGGCGCAAGCATGACGTCTGGCGGAACCGGGAAAAAAGACGACTCCGCAAAACTCAGCGCGGCCAAATACCTTTCGGCATGGCGGTGCTTTGACCAGGTAAGTACCCGCTCATATAGCGCTGAAAAGACCTTCACCGCGCCATACCTGGCACAAACGGGACAAAACTCACATCGGCAATGATGCGGCGACTGAACTGCTCTCCAGTACGCGTAATACAAGCCAAGACCTGTGCTCCATGCTTGCCCACCGGAATCACCAGACGCCCGCCTTCATCCAATTGATCCAGCAAATCGCGCGGCACGCCGGCAGAGGCCGCAGCAACGATAATCCGCTGAAATGGCGCCTGACTGCGCCAGCCATGCCAGCCGTCTGCATAACGGACACTGACATTGTGAACACCGACTTTTCGCAGCGTCCGCTGTGCCCTTTCAACCAGCGGCAGGATCCTCTCTACGCTGTAGACATGCCGCGCAAATGGCGCCAGTACGGCGGTTTGATAACCGCAACCGGTACCAATCTCCAGAACTCGCGGCGGCTTCTCACCCTGATCCGGCCCCTCGAACAGAGCGTCCGTCATCATGGCCACGACGAAAGGCTGCGATATAGTCTGGCCATGACCGATTGGCAATGCGGTGTCTTCGTAAGCACGACTTGCCAAAGCTTCGTCGACAAACAGATGCCTCGGTACCGAGCGCATGTGGGCGAGCACAAGCTCGTTGCTGATTCCCTGCGCGCGCAAGCGATCGATTAGACGGTCGCGTGTGCGCGCCGATGTCATACCGACGCCGACTTGTTCGACTGGCGTCACAGCTGCTTCAGCCATTCGTCAATCGATGCCATCGCGCGATGGTCCGTGAGGTCAACTTTTAGAGGCGTTACAGATACGTACCCTGACTCAATCGCATGGAAATCCGTGCCTGGTCCGGCATCCTGCCCAGCCCCGGCGGGCCCCACCCAATAAATTGGCTGCTGCTTTGGGTCACGCGCCTTGATGACAGGCTCGGATTTGTGGCGGAAGCCCAAGCGTGTTGTCTTGATTCCTTGCACTGATTCAAGCGGCAGGTCTGGGACATTGACGTTCAAAATCGTGTCGCGGGGCAACGGCCGATCGCCGATCAACGGCTCAATTAACCGACGTGCCGTCGCAGCCGCCGCAATGTAATTGCCACCGTCTTTCAATACCAACGACAACGCAATAGCCGGCAAGCCCAAGAAACGCCCTTCCATCGCCGCGGCGACCGTGCCGGAATACAAGACGTCATCGCCCAAATTAGCGCCTTGGTTGATGCCGGATACGACCATATCGGGCTCCGCATCCAAGAGGCCGGTTATCGCAACATGAACGCAGTCGGTCGGGGTTCCATTGACCGAATAAGTATTCGCGTCAATCTGCTGTACGCGCAATGGTGAATCTAGCGTCAGAGAATTACTGGCGCCGCTGCGGTTACGATCCGGCGCGACGACCGTTACGGTTGCAAATTTGGCAAGTTCCACCCGCAGAGCCGCGAGTCCGACCGAGAAATAACCATCATCATTCGAAAGCAAGATATGCAAACCCGGGAACCTTATATAGGCCAGCCAATCAGTAAACTATACTGGAAGCTCTAATGTCGAGAACACCATGACAGACGACGAAGAACGGCGCGCGTTCCTCGACGCCATACGGGACGTCCGCCCACTCAAGGAAAGTAACCGAGTCGCGCCCAAGCCGAAGCGGCCAAGCCCCAAAGCCCGCAGCCGGCGCGCCGCTGACGCCGAAGTGCTCGTGGACAGCCTGCGAGGCCACTGGTTAGAGGGCTTGCAGGGAGAGGTTTGGTTCGCGCGACCACACCTACCTGACCGAATTCTACGCCGCCTTCGGAGCGGCCAATACAGCATAGAAGCGGAACTCGATTTACACGGCCTGACACGTAATGGCGCCCGTTCAGCAGTGCGCGATTTCTTGCGAGAATGCGCAAACCAGCAGGTGGGCTGCGCCCGAATCATTCACGGCAAAGGCAGCCGATCCGGCCCCGGCGGCCCGGTGCTGAAGGAGGCCGTTCAAAACTGGCTTACGCAATGGGACGAGGTATTGGGATACGCATCTGCAGGGCCTCGGCACGGCGGCAATGGTGCGGTTATCGTCTTACTCAGACGCCGCTGAGTCTAAGCTCCCCGAACCTGTAATCAAGTAGAAGGTTTCATCTCGCCCGATCATGCCGAGCTCCGTGCGGGCGCGCTCTTCAACGGCAGCCAACCCCTGCTTAAGATCGTCAACCTCCGCTTCCAGTGCAGCGTTGCGTGCCGATTTGTCAGCATTTTCAGCAGTTGTTTGCGCGACGGCCTCTGCCAGCGTCCATGCCTCGCGGATTCCGCTTTCAGAAAGCCACAGTTGATACTGCAGCAACGCAAAAACCAGAGCCAATGTGACAACTAAAGCGCGCATCGCGAAACCTACAACTCCATCGGAAAAGCTCCGCTGCCGGCATACTTCGCGCGGGAACCCAAGCGGGCTTCAATCCTGAGTAATTGATTGTACTTGGCTAAACGGTCAGAACGGCATAATGATCCCGTTTTAATCTGCGTTGCCCGAGTAGCAACCGCGAGATCCGCGATGGTTGCGTCTTCGGTCTCGCCCGACCGATGTGAAACCACGGCCGTATAACCGGAATCTGCTGCCATGTCGATCGCCTGCAGAGTCTCGGTCAATGTGCCAATTTGATTAGGCTTTATCAATATGCTGTTGGCTACCTTGCGCTCGATGCCCTGACTCAAGATGGCCGTATTAGTGACAAATAGATCGTCACCAACCAGTTGCACATTGTTTCTTTGTCGATCACTCAATAGTTGCCATCCGTCCCAATCGTCTTCCGCCATAGCGTCTTCGACAGAGATAATCGGATACTTGGATAGCAAATCCTCTATAAAACCAACGAATTCCGGCGGCGAGAACTCACGCCCTTCAGAGTCCAACCGATACACACCGTCTTTGTAAAACTCGGAACTGGCAACATCGAGGCCCAAGAACACTTCTCGCCCTAAAACGTAACCTGCCTTATCAACTGCCTCGGCGATTGTATCCAGAGCTGCAGCATTCGACTCCAGGTCGGGCGCGAATCCACCTTCGTCGCCAACAGCCGTGTTGAGGCCGCGAGAATGCAGTACGCCGCGGAGCGCATGAAAAATCTCGACGCCACAGCGCAGACTCTCTGCAAAAGTCGGCGCGCCCACCGGCAAAATCATGAACTCCTGGATATCAACGCTGTTATCGGCGTGAGCGCCGCCATTGATGATGTTCATCATCGGTACCGGCATCGTGTACTCGGATGCTTCGTTGAGCGATGCGAACAAAGGCACACCAAGATCGTTTGCATGGGCTTGTGCGGCCGCCAGTGACACAGCCAGTAAGGCATTAGCACCGAGTCTGGACTTGTTCTCCGTGCCGTCCAAATTCCGCATACACTCGTCAAGCCCGGCTTGATCGGCTGCATCACGACCCAACACGGCCTTGCGCAACTCCGTATTGACGTTGCTGACGGCTTCAGAAACACCGCGGCCCAAATAGCGGCGCGGGTTGCCGTCGCGAAGTTCCACAGCCTCTCGGGCACCCGTCGACGCCCCAGATGGCACGGCAGCCCAGCCGCTGGCGCCACTACTCAGCATAATGCGTGCCTCAACGGTCGGATTACCTCTTGAATCGATAATCTCGAGACCTTGCACATCTGTAATCGTGCTCATCTATGCTCCTCGGCGAAAAAACATTGCTTCGGTAAGTGGCCCTAAGCCTGCGCTGCTTTAGGCAGTCGCAGCCCCTGACACTCGCGTGCAGCGTTGATAAAACTCGAAAACAGCGGGTGCCCGTCGAGCGGATTTGACGTGAACTCCGGATGAAACTGAGACGCCAGAAACCAAGGATGACCCGGCAATTCAACCATTTCGACGAGACCGTCGGGTGAAAATGCTGAAAAGACGAGCCCAGCTTCCCGCATCTGATCGAGATAATTATTGTTGAACTCATATCGATGCCGATGCCGCTCCGCTATAGATGCTGCACCGTAAATCTTGCGGGCCAAAGTGTTTTCTTCGAGCAGGCACGTTTGCGCGCCAAGTCGCATGGTGCCGCCCATTTCCGAATCTTCGCTACGCAATTGTTTGGATCCGTCAGACTCCTGCCACTGCGTCACTAGCGCGATGACCGGATCTGGGGTTGCCGAGTCGAACTCCGTAGACTGAGCCTGCGGCAAGTTCAATACGTTGCGGGCAAATTCTATAACGGCCACATGCATGCCCAAACATATACCGAGGTACGGAACTTGCTTTTCGCGCGCAAACCTAACGGCTTGGATCTTGCCTTCGATGCCGCGCTCACCAAACCCGCCAGGGACGAGAATGGCATCCGCCTCACTCAAGCAGCTCGTACCGCTCTTTTCAATTTCTTCGGCATCGATATAGAGAATATTGACGCGCGTGCGTGTATGAATGCCAGCATGGAGCAGCGCTTCGTTCAAAGACATATATGAATCTTTTAGATCCATATATTTGCCCACCATCGCGATGGTGACCTCTGCCTCTGGATGAGCACGCGCTTCAACTACGGCATCCCATCTGGATAGGTCCGCCTCTCGAACGTCCAGGCGTAACTTCTCGACCACAATGGTGTCGAGCCCCTGTTTACTCAGCATACGCGGGATTTCGTATAAGTCGCCGACATCCATGGCCGAAATGACGGCCCGCTCTTCGACATTAGTGAACAGCGCGATCTTCTTACGCTGCTCGGCCGGCAGCAACTTCGCAGAGCGGCAAACGAGAATATCCGGTTGAATGCCAATCGAGCGGAGCTCTTTGACGGAGTGCTGGGTCGGCTTCGTCTTGATCTCGGCCGATGTCGGCATATACGGAACAAGCGTGAGATGAATGTAAATCGCGTTGTCACGACCCAACTCAACGCCCATTTGACGAATTGCTTCCAGAAACGGTAACGACTCGATATCGCCAACAGTACCGCCAATTTCGACGAGGCACACATCCGCATCGGCAGCACCGCGGATTACGCTTTCTTTGATTTCGTCGGTGATATGAGGAATGACCTGCACAGTTGCGCCCAGGTACTCACCCGCGCGCTCCTTGGCTATGACATTTGAATAAATGCGGCCAGTCGTGAAGTTGCTGTGTCGGCCGGTTCGACTGCGGACAAAACGCTCGTAGTGACCAAGATCCAGATCCGTCTCGGTACCGTCTTCTGTGACGAAGACCTCACCATGTTGAGAGGGACTCATCGTGCCGGGATCGACGTTGATGTAGGGGTCCAGCTTCATGAGCCGAACTTTTAGGCCACGGGCTTCCAAAATCGCGCCTAAACAGGCCGATGTGATGCCCTTACCAAGCGACGAAACCACGCCACCCGTAACAAAAATAAATCGCGTCATAATCCGCCTATTGAAGCACGCTTAATTCGCGACGTGAGGGGCAGCGACGTTGCGCTATCAGCCCGCCTCGCGAACCCGGTGACCCGGCACCATGGAGACGGGGCTACAAAGTATCAAAACTCGCGCGCTGGCTCCAGCCCATTCCGCGGCTCAAAGGGCTTAGCAGCTATAAACTAACGAATTCGCGGATGGTTGCGCCAAACAACCCGCCAGGCTCGCTCCGATTGCGACGCCTGACGCGCAATCTCACCGAGGCAAATATCCGCAATAGCAACCAATTCACCGCCCCGATAAATGAGCGGCAGCCTGTCGCGCATCCACGGGACGATCCGGGCCTGGCGACACCACTCCTTCAATGCCAGCGCGCGTTCGCCGCCAGCTGGCTGAAAACGCTCACCGCCTTGTCGGAACCGCACGACGAGGCCGTCATTGACCCAGCTATTGGGCAAGCCGGCCCCTGCAGAAGGCATCAGCTCCAAAGTTCCGGCAGCACTGTCCAGCACAATCGAGTCAGCAAGTTGCTGCGGCCTCAGGCCCGCTGCGTCGGCAAGTGGCGGCAACAAGAACAGTGCCCCCGCATACACTCTAGCAGCCCCGCCCGGCCATTGAACCGCGCCGCCCCCCGCCGGCTGCGCAAGCAGTTCCTCAATGCGTCCCAACTGCGCAGCACTTGGCATCGGTAGCAGCAGTCGGTCAAGCGCGTGCCGCAGCAAATTTCGCCGCCGCGCGGCATCCAGCGGTGTAAACAAGTCGAGCGGTAATCGGTCCCATTGTTGAATGCCCTGAGCATCGATTTCGGCCATCGCCGTCATGATCGAGACTGCATCGTCGGCGGCAAGTGCGAGTCGCTGCGCTGCAGAAGCCGCCTGTGGCCAACGTTCAAGCAACTGCGGCAGCACAGCCTGACGGAGCCAGTTTCGATCGAAGCGCAGATCGGCATTGGACGGGTCTTCAAGCCATTGCAGCTCCCATAGCGCCGCAAGCTCACGGATTTTGGCGCGCTGCATGCCGAGTAAAGGCCGCGCCAGGGAACCGGAACCAAATTTTGCGTACTCAGATATGCTGCGCATACCTTTAACACCGGTACCCCGCAACAGCCGATATAGTTGCGTTTCTAACTGATCGTCGGCGTGGTGCGCAGTGAGCAACACTTCTCCGGGCTCGAGCATTTCAGCCAACGCCTCATATCGGGCCGCGCGGGCTGCAGCTTCAATGCCGCGACTGCCCTGATCATCGACCACTACGGCGCATTCTGAAAATGGCACACCATAGGCCTCACTCAATGTTCTGCAAAACGTTGACCATCGAGATGAATCTATATGCAAACCGTGATCAATGTGCAGAACCCGGAGTGACTTTGAATACCCAAGCCGGCACAGTGCCGCCAACAAGAAAACCGAATCAACGCCGCCACTCACTGCAACAGCAATTCGCGTTTCAGAATTAAAGCCAAATGGCGCTGATTCGATCTTGCTTGCCAGCGCTTTGAGTTCGGCAGCAGACGCCGCCATGACTGCTAGGCCTCTTTGAACATGCCAAAACCCAACAGACGCTCGCGTCGTTTTGCAACCAACTCATCTTTCGACAGCGGCTCAAGTTCCGCGAGCGCGCTGAGCAAAGCATTCTTGACGCCTTCACTCATGCTTGCGGGGTCACGATGGGCGCCGCCCAGCGGTTCTGGGATGACGTCATCGACCAATCCCAGCTTCAACAAACGCTCGGCTGTGATACCCATCGCGTCAGCAGCCGCTTCGGCTTTATCTGCGCTACGCCACAAAATGGATGCACAACCTTCAGGGGATATGACCGAGTAGACGCTGTATTGGAGCATGAATACCCGGTCCGCAACACCGATCGCCAATGCTCCGCCAGAACCGCCTTCGCCAATAACTATGCAGACAATAGGCACTCGCAGACCCGACATTACGAATAGATTGCGGGCGATCGCCTCGCTCTGACCTCGCTCTTCGGCGCCAACTCCAGGATAAGCACCGGCGGTATCGATCAGCGTGATCACCGGTATTGAAAATTTTTCAGCGAGCCGCATTAGTCGCAGCGCCTTGCGATACCCCTCGGGCCGCGCGGAGCCATAATTGCGCAGCACACGCTCCTTGGTATCGCGGCCTTTCTGATTGCCAATTACCATCACCGGTCTACCCTCGAGCCGCGCAAGACCGCCAATGATTGCTGCGTCATCGGAGTACATCCGATCACCATGCAGCTCTTGAAAATCAGTACAGCAAGCATCTATATAGTCCAGCGTATATGGACGCTGTGGATGCCGAGCCAATTGCGCGACTTGCCACGCCGACAACCCAGAAAAAATACTTCGAGTCAGCGACTCGCTCTTTTTCTTTAGGCGGCCAATTTCTTCGGTGATGTTGACGGTCGAATCGTCATCAACAAAACGCAATTCATCGATTTTGGCCTCGAGCTCGGCAATGGGTTGCTCAAAGTCTAGAAACTTCAGATCCATAGGATTATTTCTTTATATTTCTGCGCACCTTAACGCCAAGCTTCCAGAACTGACAAGTACTCAGTACCCGAACCGCGTAAATGAGCACACCACAATCTCTCTCAACGCTCACTCAAGGCGCGTATAAGACATGCTTCCGAGGTTGAATTGGCCTTTAGATGCTCATTTGGCGCGCATAATGCATCGATACTTGCTTTTCACCAACCAAGCTGGTTAAGCGCTCTCTGAGTTCGCGCGTGGGATGCACGGACCAATCTTCACCGAGCGTTAAGATTGCGCGCGCTTTTTCACCGCTGTATTGCACGCAAACCTCACAGCCACCGCGGCGAAACGGCTGCAGAGTCGACTTCAGAGACTCGACAAATTCGTCCCCCAAACTGGTAGCGCGCACGAGTATCGTTAGACGTCGTGCATTGCGCTCGATAGCACTATCGACGGATTCCACTCTTTGTGCATTGAGGCGCCAGCCGTTCAAGAAGTCGTCATATCGCAGCTGCCCAAACACAACGAGAACTGCATGCTTGTTTATGAAATGCCGCGACTGCTGATAAACGTCGTCGAACAGGCTGACTTCAATTCTATCTGTATCGTCGTCGAGCACGATCGAGACCCGGGATCCGCGCCGTCGCACTTCCATTACCACGCCCGCAAAACTCACTTCGCGCCGATATCGATAGTGACTTTGGCCCTCAGCACTGGGCAAAGTGCTGACTACACTGGCAATGGATCCATGCGTGAAATGCTTGCAGTGCTCCACGTATTCGGCAAACGGATGGCCCGTCAGGTACAAGCCCAGGCTTTCACGTTCTGCTTCAAGCTTTTCCCGCGGATTCCATTCACGCAGTTTTGTGAATTCATGCTCCAGACCACCTTCGTCATCATCAACCGAACCAAACAAGCCCCCCTGACCAGCTGCTGTCGCAGCCAAAGCCCGATCGGCAAGCTTCAGTGCATCGGGGATCGCGTTCATGGTTGTAGCCCGGTTCAGGCCGAGGCAATCCAGCGCACCACATCGAACGAGCGCCTCGAGCACGCGCCGGTTAAGTTTGGTCGAGCCCAACCTGCGGCACAGATCGAGTAAGTTTGCGTAGGGTCCGTTGCTGCGCCTTTCCGCAATGAGATTCTCGACGATACCCCGACCGACCCCTTTCACGGCGCCCAAACCGTACTTGACGCTGCGGTCATCGGCCACAGAAAACTCGTATTCGGATTCATTGATATTTGGAGGAATTAACGCAATGGAAAGGGAATTGCATTCCTCCTTAAGGACGACAAGCTTATCCGTGTTATCGATATCTGCCGTCATCGCGGCCGCCATGAACGCGGCTGGATAGTGGGCCTTGAGCCAAGCAGTCTGAAATGCGATGAGCGCATATGCGGCCGAGTGAGACTTATTGAAACCATACCCGGCAAATTTCTCCATCAGGTCGAAAATTGCGCTGGCTTGAGCAGCGGGAATTCCGCGAGACTCCGATCCTTGCTGAAAAATCGACCGCTGTTTCGCCATTTCTTCCGGTTTCTTCTTACCCATCGCTCGACGCAGCAAATCGGCACCGCCCAGCGAATATCCAGCCAGGACCTGCGCGATTTGCATCACTTGTTCTTGATACAAGATGACGCCGTAAGTCGACTGCAGTGCCGGCTGAAGTTTGGGATGCATGTAGTCTATATGCGCATCGCTGGGGGCATGCTTGCGCTCTATGAACTCATCGACCATGCCGGATTGCAGAGGCCCGGGCCGAAACAACGCCAGAATAGCGACGAGATCATCGAAGCAATCCGGCCGCAGTCGCTTTATGAGATCTCGCATACCACGCGATTCGAGTTGAAACACGGCCGTAGTTTGGCAGCTATTAAGCAATTGATAGGTTTTCGCATCATCGAACGCCAAATCATCTAGATCAATGGGACCCTGTTGCGAAGCGGCTCTGATTTGGTTGATCGATGCGACTGCGTGATCGATAATTGTTAAAGTCTTGAGGCCTAGAAAATCGAACTTGACGAGCCCGATCGCTTCGAGATCGTCTTTGTCTAATTGAGTCAAAGGCGCGCCGAATTGATCCGAATATAGCGGCATGAACTCAGTCAGCGCATCCGGCGCAATAACCACGCCGCCGGCATGCGTTCCCGCATTACGCGCGAGCCCTTCGAGCTGCATCGCCCGGTCAATTAACCCGCTGACTTCCTCTTCCGATTCATATAGATTCCTGAGTTCTTCCTCATCTTCCAAAGCCCGGGCTAACGTAATTCCAATCTCAAACGGAATCAGTTTTGCGATCCGATCAACATAACCGTAGGGCATTCCGAGCACGCGCCCCACATCACGCACTACGGCTTTAGCCGCCATAGTTCCATAAGTGATTATTTGCGAAACACGATCCCGCCCGTATCGCTTGCTGACATAGTCAATGACCCGATCTCTGCCTTCGATGCAAAAATCGATATCGAAATCCGGCATCGATACCCGCTCTGGGTTCAAGAACCGTTCAAACAGCAAGTCATGCTCAATGGGGTCGAGATTAGTAATGCCAAGCGCGTACGCAACGAGAGATCCGGCTCCTGAACCGCGACCGGGACCAACCGGAATAGCGTTCTCGCGTGACCATTTGATGAAGTCCGCCACGATCAGAAAATAGCCTTCGAAGCCCATTTCCTTAATGACGCCAAGCTCGTGAAGCAAGCGCGATTCATAAGCTTCTCGCTGGGCTTCCAACCCAGCCTTCGCCAATTGCGTATTCAGGCCTCGCCGCGCTTGTGCGTCCAGATGACTCGCGGGTGTCTCTGCTTCGCCAACCTCGAATTGCGGCAAATACACCTGATCGAAATCCAGCTCGAACGAACACCGTTTCGCTATCTCGAGCGTGTTTTCGACTGCTTCGGGTATATCCGCAAACAGCGCTATCATTTCCTTGGCGGTTTTCAGATACTGTTCTTCGCTGTATTCGCGTGGCCGATCCGTATCGTCTAACGTTCTACTTTGTGCAATACATACACGCGTTTCATGTGCGTCATACTCGGACTTCGCCAAGAAACGCACATCGTTGCTCGCCACCACGGGAAGACCATTCCTGGCAGCAAAATCCACAGCCGCCTGAACATAAGCGCTTTCGCCGGGCCGCCCTAAACGTTGTAACTCGATATAAAATCGATCTGGGAGAAGCTGTGACCAAAACG
>JAHEEO010000002.1:32876-42352 GCA_024640665.1 Rhodospirillales bacterium
CTCCAATGAGCCGACCTATATCGCCTTGCTGCGCGCACGACAAACCAATGAGCCCGGCCATGCAGTCCACACTCAGCCATGGTTTCAAGATCATTGTACGACCCTTGAAACGACCTTCCTGATCACTGCGGCTCATCAAGCGGCTCAGGTTCTTAAACCCGCTTTGATCCATACACAGTAGTGTCAAACGGGTTGGTTCGCCGTCCTCACTATGCTCGCCAACCCAAACGTCAGCGCCGACAATGGGCTTGATGCCCGTCGCCACTGCACTGCGATAGAACTTGACCATGGCTGAAACATTGCCCTGATCTGTAATCGCAACTGCAGGCATTCGATCCCGGCTGACGGCCGCAACAAGCGGTTTTACTCGAACGATACTATCGACGAGCGAATATTCCGTGTGGACTCTCAAATGGACGAAAGACTGCATTAAGACCGCCCAAGCAACGCCTTACCGACAGGAGCAAAACTACGCCGATGAATAGCGCATGCGCCATGAGTGCGCAAGGCATCCAGGTGTTCTCTTGTCGGATACCCCTTATTACGCGCAAAACCATACGCCGGAAAACTCCTATCAAGCCGCAGCAAGAGCCTGTCGCGGCAGACTTTGGCGATGATCGAGGCGGCGCTGATTGCAGGAACTGACTCGTCTCCGCCAACAACCGTCTCGACACGGGCGCTCAAGCGTTCGAATCGGGGTGCTCTATTGCCGTCTACCTGCACGAGGTCTGGCGAAACACGCAAGCGTTGCACAGCGCGCTCCATAGCCAGTAACGACGCTTGAAGAATATTCAGCGAGTCAATTTCTTCGACCGTAGCAAAACCCAACGCGAAAGCCATGGAGTTGCGCCGAATTTCCCGGGAAAGCTGCAAGCGCCGCATCGGCGTGAGCTTTTTTGAATCGCGGAGGCCCGCAACAGGCCGTTGAGAATCCAGCACAACGGCAGCAGCAACAACCGGACCCGCAAGCGGTCCGCACCCAACTTCATCGACGCCGACGATTATAAGTGGTTTAGATTCAGCCAATTTCATGCAGCTAGGTTGCTCCTGGAACGAGAGCGAGCACACTATTGGCCGCGGCATGATTGGCGTCGCGGTGCAGGTTCTGATGAATCTCCGTAAAGATCTCTCGCCATTGTGGGTCGATACGGCGTCCTTCTAAGACATCCAGAATTGCCGGCCCCAGCAAATCAGCACGCACTTGTCGCTGCACGAACTCAGGCACGACCCGTCTTCCGGCCAACAAATTCGGCAGCGAAAAATTTGGTAAGTTGGATACGCCTAATCTGCGCACGATCCAATACGTCAACGGCGACATACGGTGGGCGACAACCATTCGACGATTCAACAATAGCGTTTCGAGGGTCGCTGTACCGGATGCCGTCAGCACAACGTCGGCAGCAGCGATCACGTCTCTGGCACGGCCCTTGATAAGCATAGGCTGCGGGACTATGGCTTGCCTGTGCAGTGCCTGTTTGACGATGTTCTCGGCCTTCTCGTTCGCCAGCGCCACGACGAACCGCAGATCCGGCCTGCGCTCAGACAACCACATTGCGGTTTCAAAAAATGGCGGCGCAAGCCTACTGACTTCGCTACCACGGCTGCCAGGCAATATTGCGATTACCAGCCCGTCAGCGTTGCAGCCGATGCTTTCTCTTGCCTTGTTGCGGTCTACTGAAAACGGAATCGCATCGGCAAGTGGATGCCCAACGAAGTCAGCCGCGATGCCATGCTCAGCAAAGAATTCAGCTTCGAATGGAAGAACGCAAAGGATCTTGTCTATGGACTCGCGAGTACCTGCGACCCGAGACTGTCGCCATGCCCACACCTGTGGACTCACATATTGAATGGCTGGAATTCCAGCCGCCTTTACAATCTTTGCGATGGGTTGATTGAAATCCGGCGAATCTATACCAACGAACACATCTGGCTGTGCTTCGACGATTCGTTTAGCAAGCTGACGGCGTAATCTCAGCAGACGCGGCAGATGAGGCAGAACCTCGGCCACACCCATCACTGAGACTTCGTCGATTGTATGCCAGCTAGCGCAGCCAGCTGCACGCATCCGCTCTCCAGTCATACCGAAAGCATCTATCTCATTCGGGGTGCAACGCAAAGCTTCCAACAGACCGCCACCGAGGGTATCGCCGGACGCCTCGCAAGCGACCATCGCGACGCGCAGCGGTCGATTCAGTCCTTTGGCTTCCGCTTGCCGCGGCATCGGCTAACGTATGAGGCCGCGGTCGCCTCGGCGCAGCGACTCAAGTAACGGCGCTACCTCAGCCTGATCTTCAATTCGCTCTTCCAGCTCTACGATCGCCTCGTCAAGCTTCAGGCTTTGACGATATATGGTTCTATAAGCTTCGCGAATATTGCGCATAGCCGAAGCAGAAAAATTACGGCGTTTTAGGCCCTCAGCATTCACGCCACGGGGTGCCGCTGGACGACCCGACGCGATAACGTATGCAGGAATGTCCTTGGTCACATATGTAAACATGCTCGTCAACGCGAGCGTACCAATCTGACAGAACTGATGTACCGCGGTGAAGCCGCCCAATATCGCATAGTCATCAACATGAACATGACCCGCAATCGATGCGTTATTCGCAAAGATAGTTTCATTGCCGACAACGCAATCATGCGCAATATGCACGTAGGCCATAATCCAGTTGTTGTCTCCTATTCGAGTGACGCCACAGTCTTGAACGGTGCCCCGGTTCAACGTGCAAAACTCTCTTATGGTGTTGCCGTTGCCGATTATTAATTGCGTGGGCTCGCCGGCATACTTTTTGTCTTGCGGATCGTCGCCAACCGATGCGAATTGATAGATATGATTATCTTCGCCAATCGTAGTTGGGCCTTTTATGACGGCGTGAGCGTCGATCCGTGTACGCGCGCCGATCTGCACTGCCCCCTCGACAACGACATAGGCGCCTATAACAACGGAACTGTCGAGCTCCGCGCGAGCATCGATAATCGCGGTTGGGTGGATCACACGTCTTTCCCGGCCGCCATCAGTATCTCTGCCTCGACGGCCGTATGGCCGTCAACCGATGCTTCGCACTCGAAGCGCCAAAAACCTCGCTTGTTGAGAACCAACTTAGCGCGCAGCGTAAGCTGATCACCCGGCTTCACGGGACGCTTGAATCGCGCCTTATCTACGCCGACCAGATACAGAATCCTTACGGCGCGCTCTTCCTGCTGTGCTGTTTCCCAGGCAAGGACCCCCCCGGTTTGCGCGAGCGCCTCCACGACGAGCACACCAGGCATCACGGCGTGCCCAGGAAAGTGTCCCTGAAAGTGCGCTTCATTGGCGCTGACGTTCTTAAGCGCGACAATCGACTTGCCTGCCTCGACTTCCAAGACTCGGTCGACCAGAAGAAACGGAAACCTATGCGGCAGCCGTTTCAATATGTCTTCGTGGTCTAGATACGGATGTTCTTCAGTCATAATTATTCTTACGGCTCGCGTTGGGGCTTTGCAAAATCAATGGCTCGTTCAAAACAGTCGCTACTTCAACGACTTTGAGTCGAGCTCGCGCTCAACCTTGCGCAATCGATCAGCCAGCTTATCGAGCTGTCTGAAGCGCGCGGCATTGCGTCGCCACGTTGATGCTTCATCAGCCGGCAGACTTCCGGAATAAGTGCCAGGCTTGAGAATCGACTTCGTGACAACACTTCGAAACAAGACCAACACGTCATCGCATAGCGAAATATGATTGATCATGACCGTACCTCCGCCAATCATGCAACGTTTACCGATAACGGTGCTGCCAGCCGCACCCGACATGGCAGCCATCACGGTGTGCGCGCCGATTCTGACGTTGTGGGCGATTTGCACCAGGTTGTCTAGCTTTACGCCATCTTCAATGACGGTATCATCAATTGTGCCTCGATCGACGGTGGAATTAGCGCCAATTTCGACGTCGTTGCCAATAATTACCGCGCCAAGCTGGGGCACCTTAGTCCAGCCAGTTTCGTCATTTGCGAAACCGAATCCATCTGCGCCAATAACGACACCAGAATGCAATACACATCTGTGACCGATAACGACGCGCGCACCGATTGAAACGTTTGCAGATATGCGCGTATCAGCACCTATGCTTGAATCCGCACCAACTACTGCACCCGGCCCGACTATGACGCGTGCACCGACCGAAGCGCCCGCTTCGACGACCGCCAGCGGCGCCACTTCTGCACTCGCATCGATGTGCGCCGAATCAGCAACCACCGCCGAAGGGTGAATTCCGGCAGTCGCCGATGCCGGCGGATGCAAGTCTGCAGCTATCCGGGCATAGGTTGCATAGGGGTTCTTACTGATGAGACACGCAGTCGGACACTGATCGGCATAACCGGCTGCCAGTATGACCGCGCCCGCCCGAGTGTCAGCAAGCTGGCCGTGAAACTTAGGATTCGCAAGAAAACTAATCGCTGCGGGTCCAGCCGAACCAAGCGGAGCAACATGGGTTATAGAACGAGACCCATCGCCACGCAGTTCGCAACCGAAACGGTCCGCGAGAGATTGAACCGACGCGGCCATCGAAGCGCTCGACCCCGTTCAGCGGCTAGTTCGCGCCACTTGAAATCACATTTGCATTGAGGTGCGAAATCAAGTCTGCCGTGACATTCGCTGCTTCGCTGGAGTACACCACATTTTGCAGGATAAGATCGAAGCCTTTGGCCGTCGCGAATGATTCAATCTGCACCGAAACGGTCCGCTGTGCTTCTTGTAACAGCTCGTTGCGGCGAAGGTTCAGGTCTTCTTGAAACTCTTGATCTTCGCGCTGCAAATCGCGGGTGCCGTCGCGAATCTCGCGCTCCAGGCTGGAACGCTCATTTTGCCCCATGACTTCTGCATCGCGCTCATAGGTTACCTGTTTTTCCTGCAAAGCACTTTGCATGGCAAGCAAGTCGCGTTGTCGCGGTGCAAATTCGTCTTGGAGCGCCCGCAAGGCTGCCTGGGTCTGGGGCGCCTGCAGCAGCACCGCCTCAGCATCGACATAGCCGATCTTGAGGGCAGCCGACTGTGCGAAAGCCAACCCCGTCACCAAAACTGCAGCACAGATGCTGAGCCGGCTCAATCCTTGAATAACCCTGTGCATTCTCTTCATGAATGTCGTCTCTCTATGTTCTTAGAAGGCATTTCCGACAGAAAATTGAAACCGCTCAACCTCGTCGGCAAAAAACCGGTCTGTTTCTTCAGCCGCATTCAGCGGACTCGCGATGCTGAAGCGCAACAATCCCAGCGGGGCAAGCCACTCAACGGACAGTCCCACGGAGTGTCTTAAATCATCATAATCGAAATCGTAGTCAATGGGATCCCCAAGCCGGTCAAAGAAGTCTATTCCGCCAGTATGGAACACATTACCTACGTCATAAAACAATGCAACGCGCGTCGAACCGGAAATCTTCTCGGGTGTCGGGATAATCAGCTCAAATTGATTGGCCACCAGCATATTGCCGCCATTTGGATTGCGCTGCGAATCCTGGGGCCCCAGATAGCTTTCCTTGAATCCGCGCACCGAACCCGGCCCCCCGCCAAAGAAGTTCCGAAACGGCGGCAGAGCGGTCGTTTGATCGCCGTAGGCTTCCCCCATCGCGAGGTCGGAGTTCAGCTTGATTCGCCAAGCGCCAGGCAAACGAATGTATTTGGTAAAATCCATCCGCGCCACATAGTACTCAACCTCGCTGCCGGGAATGGCGGCATTCACGTTAACACCAATTATCGTGCCAGAATCGGGAAACAGCGCTCGGTTGCGCGTGTCGAAATTCCAGCCGAGCACGAGCTCCAGCGAATCAATCTCTGTGCCAAATACGCCTTGAGCCCCTGGGATCGAAAAAGGTGTGCCGTTGTTTTGAACCCATTGCCGCGCCTGATTCGAGCTGAAAAAGCTCGTCAACATTTCCGCATGCTGATACGCGAAACCAAATCGAAGCGATTGATTCATCGTAATCGGGTAAGCCCAGTTCAATCCTGCAGTCAACGTCGTGGTGGAGAAGTCTGATGTTGCGTTAGTGAACTGTTTAATGTCCTGATAGGAAAACGAAATCGTCCTCGACAAACCATCCATGGTTCTGTATGCGTCGGTAAAGTTAACATCGTAAACCTTATAGTACTCGCCGCCGCGCAAATCGAGCGCCACGCGATTACCGGTACCCATGAAATTGGAATGGACAAAATTGCCGCCCAAAATAATGCCTTGGGAATCTGAGAATCCGAGGCTGCCACCGAACTGGCCTGGAAGGCCTTCTTCAATCTCAAACTCTATGTCGACCAAATCGGGAGAGCCCGCTACCGGCACCGTGTCATACTCGACCGATTCAACATACGGCAGGCGCTGCAAATTGAACTGCGAGCGTTCGACCAGCGTGTTGGATAGGTAACCACCTTCGAACTGCCACAATTCACGGCGAAATACTTCGTCATTGACGCTGTCGGAACCATTGAAGTTAATGCGCCGGACATACACGCGGCTCTGCGGATCGATAAAGAAGCGCACGCTCACTTCCTTCGCTTCCTCATCCAGCTCCGGCACTGCTCGAACTTGGGCAAATGCATACCCTTCCGCACCGAGGCGAAACGCCATTGCTTCTTCAGTAAAAGACAAAAGCTGCTGCGAGAATATCTGTCCCGGCTGTGCCAGCACGAGGCGGCGGAGATCTTCTTCCGGCACAACCATGTCGCCAGCAAGATCTACTTCGGAGATAGTGTAAAGATCGCCTTCAGTAATACTAATGGTAATGAAAATGTCGCGCTTATCCGGGGAGATAGTTACCTGCGGCGCATCGAGTTGGAAATCTGCGTAACCTCTATCCATATAGTAAGAACGCAGCGTTTCAAGATCGCCTTCCAGCGCCTCTTTCGAATACCGATCATCGTCACGCATGAAAGACAGGAGACTGCCAGTTGATAGCTCGAAGTTCTCGATAATGTCTCCGTTATCAAACACCGTGTTGCCGATGATATTTATTTCGCGGATTTTCGCGCGGTCACCTTCTTCGATTTCGATAGCTACACGCACACGGTTGTCAGGCAGCGGCTCGACTACTGGCGTAACAGTTGCAGCATATTTACCTCGACCATGATATTGCTCAGTCAAGAACCGAGTGACCTCGTCTAATACCGACCGATCGAAGGTTTTGCCGGTGGTAAGCCCGACTGAGTTCAACGATTCCTCTAACTGATCGTCGTCGATATCGCTGTTGCCGGTGAAGCTGAACTCTTCGATACGTGGCCGCTCGAGAACCGCAATGACCAACGTGTCGCCATCACGTCGAAACTCGATGTCCTGAAAAAACCCGGTGTCGTAGAGTGCCCGAAACGATTCACGCTGAAGTTGATCGTCAATCGTGTCGCCAATATTGATGGGCAAATAATTGTAGACGGTGCCCTCCGATATCCACTGTGCGCCTTCAACTTGAAAATTCCGGACAACCCAGGGGTCGGCGGCTTGCGCAGAGGACCACGCGAGAAAAAGCAGGGCAACTACTCTGGCGCCGTTCATCAACTGAATACCCGCGTAAGGTCGTTGTAGAAAACGACGCTGAAAATCAAGATAAAAAACAGAATTCCAAACTGCTGTGCGAGCATGTGTACACGCTCCGATAACGGCGAGCCTTTAATTCCTTCGGCAATTTGAAACACGATCTGTCCGCCGTCGAGCATCGGTATCGGCAATAGATTGAACACACCGAGACTGATACTGATAACGCCCAAGAAATTAACGAAAGCGCCAAACCCGGCCTCCGCCGTATCCCCGGCATAGTCTGCAATGGTAATCGGTCCCGACATTGATCGCAGCGAAATATCGCCAGTCAGCATCCGTCCGATCATTCTCAATGTAAGGGACGACATTTCCCACGTTCGTGCGACGCCTCGAGTGAATCCATCGACCAGGCCAAAGCGTTGCTCGGCCTCCAAAGACTGTATTAATGCCAGGGTTTCCGGCGGCCATTCAGAGATGGGCCCCACGCCGATACGGCCGAGCACTTCACCTTGTTCTTCAACGCGGTCTATCGAAACAGACAGCTCAATCGGCGCGCCGTCACGAATCAGACCGAACACGAGCGTCTCGCCCGGTCTCGCCCTCACGAGTGCTGCAAGTTGATTGAAATCGTCCACGGGCGTTCCGTCGACGCGGACAATGGTGTCCCCGGGTCGAATACCTGCCCGCTCGGCCGCAGCCGCCTCAGTGACTTGACCGGCGATCGCCGGCAGCCTCGGCCGCGGACTTATACCCAATGCGTCGAACAACGCCTCGGGCTCGGTGACTTCGGTTTCGCGACCACGGACGTCTATCTCGATGTTCCGCAGCACGTTGTCCTTGTTGCGGACGTCGAGTTCAATTATTCCGTCCGACAATATTTCGTCGAATATCGCAAACGTCGCGCCTTCCCATGTTGCGACCGGCCGTTTACCAACCGACTCGATGAGCTCCTGTGCCTGCAAGCCTGCACGGTCTGCAAGTGAACCTGGCTCGACTTGGAAAACCATTGGGCGCAGTCCCGGCACGCCAATCAAGTAGAGCAGCCAGAATGCCGCTATCGCGAACACAAAATTAATGCCGGGACCCGCGGCGAGTACCGCGATGCGATGCAGCACGGGCCGGCGATTGAATGCGCGATCGAGATCAGGCGCATCGGGCTCGGCATCGCGCTCATCGAGCATTTTGACATAACCGCCAAGCGGTATGGCCGCTATACGGTACTCCACACGATCGGCATCGCGGCCCCACCAGCGAAAGATTGCGCGACCAAAGCCAATTGAGAACCTCTCGACTTTGAAATTCAGCCGCCGCGCCACCCAGAAGTGCCCGAACTCGTGCACTGCAACCAGCAAGCAGATGGCGACGATGAACGCTAATGCCTTGAATAGTATGTCATTCATAGTTGAATATGCTTACTGGGGCGCCCTCAAACCTTGGGATACGCACGAAATGTCCTTGCCAGGTCTAATTCTCCACGATGTCGCAGGCCGAATTAAGCCTTCAGAGATTAACATCACGTAATGATACCGGCGAGACTTAAGCCCAGCACAAAAATCACCACGGCAGCAGTCAGACTGTCGACCCGATCGAGCACGCCACCGTGCCCAGGCAGAAACGACCCGCTATCTTTCAGGCCGGCATTGCGCTTGAACATGCTCACGGTCAAGTCGCCCAGGACCGACACCGCTGCAGTGGCCACGGCCAAAAGCACTAACTCCATTGCAGTCACGCCAACGAAGCGACTCGCCACGGCACCCACCACAGCAGCTAAAACGAGTCCGCCAGCCACACCTTCCCAAGTTTTCCCGGGACTTACATTTGGCGCGAGTTTCGTCCTTCCCATACTGCGGCCCACCACATAGGCGCCAACATCGGCAGCCCAAACGATCGCCAGTACGATCAATACCAGCTTGCGGCCGTCTGCTGACGAGGCATGCAGCACCACCAGCAATACCCAGGCGGGCAGCAACGTGGCGATACCCGCGGCAAC
>JAHEEO010000269.1 GCA_024640665.1 Rhodospirillales bacterium
CTAACGAGAACATGGCGAACATAAAATCTGCGAAGAAGCGTGCAAAGCAAAATGTTGTCCGGCGCGCCCATAATGTCGAGCTTCGCTCACGTTTTCGCACAGCCGTGAAACGCGTTTTGAACGCCCATCAAAAAGGCGATAAAGACGCTGCACAGGCGTCGTTTAAGGCTGCGGTGCCCCAAATTGACAAAATGGTCAGTAAGGGCATCATCAAAAAGAACCGGGGCGCGCAATACAAGAGTCGTCTCAATGCGCGCATCAAGGGAATGGACTAGCCGTCCACCGCGTCGCCGTTATCTGACTGATCGGCTGCCACTGCAAGCTCGGCCGCTTGCGCATCGAAATAGCGCATGACAGCTTGAATGAGCGCATCGACGCCGTCACCGGTGGCCGCACTGACCGGATATACCGGCCCTTCCCAACCCAGCTTGCCGATAATCTGCTGAACCACCGACTCGCGGTCTTCGGGCGGCAGGATGTCGATCTTGTTGAGTACGAGCCAGCGCGGTTGGCTGGCCAGCTTATCTGAAAACTGCGCCAATTCGGCCTCAATGACTTCCAGCGGATTTTTTCGCGCGTCTGCGTCTGCGTCTGCGTCTGCGTCTGCGTCTGCGTCTGCGTCTGCGTCTGCGTCTGCGTCTGCGTCGGGAAGCATTTGCGTTATGTCAATGAGGTGCAGCAGTAAACGTGTCCGTTCCAGATGTTTCAAGAACTGCACACCCAGACCAGCGCCTGACGAAGCACCCTCGATAAGGCCTGGAATGTCGGCAACGACAAAACTTCGCTCGGTATCCACACGAACCACGCCCAGATGCGGGTGAAGCGTCGTGAACGGGTAATCGGCGACCTTGGTTCGCGCAGCCGACATGGCCCGCGTCAGCGTGGATTTGCCAGCGTTGGGCATGCCGAGCAAACCGACGTCGGCCAGTAATTTGAGCGCCAGCCCTAAATGACGCACTTCTCCGAGTTGACCCTTCGTCGTCTTGCGCGGCGCTCGGTTCACACTGCTCTTGAACCGGGTATTTCCCCGGCCACCATCACCACCGCGCGCCACCAGCAGGGCCTGGTCTGCATGAGTCAGATCCCCAAGCGTTTCAAACGTGTCGATATCGCGGACTTCAGTGCCTATCGGTACGGCGATATATAGATCCGCACCCGATGCGCCCGTGCGATTTTGACCGGCGCCACCGCGACCCCGTTCGGCCTTATAGCGGCGATTGATTCGAAAATCCGCAAGTGTATTGATATTTTCCCGAGCCACTAGATAGACGCTGCCGCCTGTGCCACCGTCACCGCCATCGGGTCCTCCGCGCGGGATGTATTTCTCTCGACGAAAGCTCAGGCAGCCGTCGCCGCCGCTGCCGGCTTCAACGCGTACGTCTGCTTCATCCACAAATTTCATTGTTGTCCGCCAAATGCAAAAAGCCCCGTACAACGGGGCCTTTTGATTCGTTCAGAATTGACGAGCGATGCTATTCGCTCTCGATCACGCTGACTTGCTTACGTTTATTGGCGCCTTTCGTTTCGAAAAGCACCCGGCCACTGGCCTTAGCAAAGAGCGTGTGATCTCGGCCAACACCGACGTTAGTGCCGGCCCGGAACGGGGTGCCGCGCTGACGCACCAGGATATTCCCAGCAACCACTTGCTCGCCACCAAAACGCTTGACACCTAGTCGTTTGGATTCTGAATCGCGACCATTCTTGGAGCTGCCGCCTGCTTTCTTATGTGCCATTTATGCGCCTCCTGCAATCGAGGTAACCTCGAGTTCGGTGAAATACTGACGATGCCCGAGTGTTCGCCGATAGTTCTTGCGCCGTTTGAACTTCACGACCTCAATTTTTCGGCCACGACCTTGCGATCGAACCTTGGCTTCCACTATGCCGCCATCGACGACAGGCTTGCCAAGCGTCACTTTAGTGCCCTCGCCAACCAACAGCACCTGATCAAATGCTACTGTATCGCCAACTTCGGCGTCCAAACGCTCTACGCGCAGCACGTCGCCCTTGCTTGCGCGATACTGTTTACCGCCCGTACGAAACACTGCATACACGTGGGATTCTCCTGCTGACACCCGTGCGACCGATTAGGCCGCGGAAAGGCCGCGAATTCTAGTGTTTTGAACGCATTCGGTCAACGCATGCGCATGCTGAATCAATCGCGAGCCGACTTCAGCGCCGCCAAGCCTCTTCCGCGCTCGCGATAGCACCGAATTTGGTGCATCATGGCGAGCATGAGTCTAGCCGCTTCCGGCCATAAGCCACTTGCCCTGGATACATTGCGCGAATTGGTCGCCGATGACTGGGAAGCCGTAAACCGAGTGATCTACCGCAGATTGGGCAGCGACGTCGCCCTTGTCAACCAGGTGGCGCATCACATAATTCACCATGGCGGCAAACGCTTACGTCCGTTGGTTGTCCTTTTGGCGGCCCGTGCTTGCGGCGTCACGAACTCGCACCATATACCAGGCGCCGCCATTATCGAATTTATCCACACGGCGACACTGCTGCATGACGACGTGGTCGACAATTCTGATCGGCGCCGCGGCCAAGACACCGCCAATACGCTATTTGGCAACCAGGCGAGCGTACTGGTCGGCGATTTCCTGTATTCGCGCGCATTTCAGATGATGGTTGAGATTAAGGAAATCGGTGTACTCGACGTTTTGGCAAATGCCACCAACACGATCGCCGAAGGCGAAGTATTGCAGCTGATGAACTGCAATAACCCAGACATCACCGAAGCCGCCTACATGGAAGTGATCTATCGAAAAACCGCCAAGCTGTTCGAAGCCGGCGCGCGAATCGGCGCTCTGCTGGCCGGGCGCACCGATCTTGAAGATGCTTATGTCGCTTACGGGCGCCATCTAGGGCTTGCGTTTCAGCTTGTTGACGACGCACTCGATTACGACGCTTCTCCTGAAGAACTCGGCAAGAATATTGGTGACGACCTCGCGGAGGGCAAGCCTACGCTACCTGTGATTTATGCGATGGACCAAGGCACAGCAGCCGAACGCCACATGATTCGAGAAGCCATCGAAACCGGCGGCACTCAGAATCTTAAGTCTATTCAAATAGCCATCGAGTCGTCAGGCGGCCTGCGCTACACGGCGGAACGGTCTCGAGAAGAGGCCAACAAAGCGATGCAGGCATTGGAAGCAATTCCACGCTGCCAATTTCGCGATGGGCTCGCAGCGCTGGCTCGCTTCGCTATTGACCGTCGATTTTAACCATCTTGAGCCGCTTTAAAGCGAGCCAATTGCTCCTCGGTTGCTTCGCTTTGGTGATCACGCTTCCACTGCGCATACGGCATCCCGTAAATAATTTCGCGCGCTTGCTCTAACTCCATTTCCTGCCCGAGCTCTGCGGCCGCCTTCGCGTACCACTTGCTCAAACAATTGCGGCAGAACCCAGCCAAAATCATCAATTCGATGTTCTGT
>JAHEEO010000270.1 GCA_024640665.1 Rhodospirillales bacterium
ATATCGTCTACATCCACTGGCTGGAGCAGTTTATCGATGCGCTCATCCAGATTATCGTGGCGGAGGAATGCCCGGTAGGCATCCGCAGTCGTTGCGAAACCGCCGGGTACGTTGACGCCCGCGCCAGAAAGATTAGAGATCATCTCGCCCAATGAGGCGTTTTTGCCGCCAACGATTTCAAGATCGTCAAGGCCCAGTTGGTCTAGCGGTATTACATAGGATTCCAATGCGTGCTCCCTGGTGGGTCAATGCAGGAAAAATCAAATCAACTCGGATTTGGGCAGAATTTAGTCTAAAGTTCCGGCAGGCCTTTCATTTTTGTAGCGCTATCAATATGCGAAGAACCGTATTTTTTGTCTCCGACCAAACAGGTGTTACGGCTGAAACACTCGGCCATAGTTTGCTAACGCAGTTTGAAGGTTCTGATTTCGACCAAGTGACTCTGCCATTTCTGGATACTGTTGACAAGATTGACGGCGCGCTGGCGAGAATTGAGCAACGTGCAGCGGAGCAGGGCGCCGGGCCTATTATTTTCAGCACGCTGGTGCAGGATAATTTGCGGGATCGATTTAAACCCGGTACCGGCCTGCTGATCGATTTGTTCGATACCTTTCTCCCTGCACTGGAGGCTGAGTTGCATGTCAAATCGTCTCATAAAGCCGGCCGTGCGCATGGGGTCGGCGATGCCTATCTGTACGACCAACGCATTGATGCAACTAATTTTGCGCTAAGCAACGATGACGGTGCCAGGACCCGCGATTACGACCGTGCGGACATTATTCTGGTGGGTGTGTCGCGGTCGGGTAAAACACCAACCTGCCTCTATCTGGCATTGAGTTACGGCGTTTATGCAGCCAATTATCCATTGTCAGACGATGAACTTGAATCAGGTAAGCTGCCGGAAATATTGCTGCGGCATCGTGACAAGATTTATGGCCTGACTATCGAGGCCAAACGGTTGCAGCAAATACGCTACGAGCGCCGGCCAACCGGCCGTTATGCAACGATGCCCCAGGTAAGTTTTGAAACTCGCGCAGCCGAAGCATTGTTTGCCCGATACAAAATAGAGTACGTCGACACAACCAAGTCATCTATCGAGGAACTGGCAAGCACGATTCTGGCTAATACGGGTGTGGAGCGGCGCATTCGACCGTGATACTGCCTTAGGCGCATCGCTAAATGATTGCTGTTGGTGCCCCGAGCCCGGTGAATTTTTCAATGGCCGCGATATCCGCGGCCGCAGCGGCGAGCGAACCCAGAGCCTGATCCATTGGCAGCTCCAGCCGGTCGATATCTTTTTCGGTTTTATCCAGATAGACCCGTAGCGTCGCTCCGGATGTTCCCGTGCCTGACAGTCGGAACACGATACGCCCACCATCCGCAAAATAAATCCGGATACCCTGATTTTTCGATGTGCTGCCATCAATCGGGTCTTTGTAAGAGAAAATATCCGCGTGGGTTATTGCTGCGCCGTATTGAGTAGTGCCCGCCAGAGCGCCAACTCGGTCGGTAAGCGCCTGCATCATCTCTGCCGCCTGGTCCACGTCTGGAATGAAATAATCTCGACGCTGAAAATAGCAGCGGCCAAAGCGTTCCCAGTGTTTGCGGACAATCTGGTCAACGGGTTGATCCAGTGCCGCCACGATATTCAGCCAGAAAAGGACTGCCCACAAGCCATCTTTCTCCCGCGTGTGCGATGAGCTCGTGCCGAAGCTTTCCTCGCCGCACAGAGTTATGGCATTGGCTTCCAGCAAGTTGCAGAAGAATCTCCATCCGGTCGGGGTCTCGTAGAACGATACGCCGAGTTCTTCGGCGACGGTATCAACGGCACGGCTGGTTGGCATAGACCTTGCTACGCCTGTTACACCCGAGCGATAGCCCGGGGCAACATCCGTATTGGCCAGCATAATTGCCAGACTGTCACCCGGTGAAACCACCATGCCACGGCCAAGAATCATGTTTCGGTCGCCATCTCCATCGGATGCTGCAATCAGGTCTGGCGCGTCAGCCTGCATTGCCAGATCGACCAGATGCGCGGCATCGACAGGGTTGGGGTCCGGATGGAGACCGCCAAAGTCTTCCTTGGGAATTGCGTTGTGCACACTGTCTTCCGGTGCGCCCAGCAAATCACAGAAAATTTTTCGTGCATACGGGCCGGTCACGGCGTTCAATGCATCGAAGTGAAGGGTGATGTTGTTTTTCAGCGCGGCGCGTATTAGCTCGAAGTCGAACAGTTGTTCCATCAGTTCGGCGTATTCGGCAACCGGTTCGACGATCTCGATGGTGAATGAATTCAGGATCAGGTCGCCCGGCTTGTCCAGATCAATTTCGGCGATATCCGCAATCTGGTATTGATGCACTGTTTTGCTGCGCGCATATACCGCATCGGTCATTTGCTCTGGTGCCTGACCGCCTGATGCAGTATTGAACTTGATGCCGAAGTCTCCATCCGGCCCGCCAGGGTTATGGCTTGCCGTCAGGATAATGCCTGCAGCAGCTGCTCGAACGCGGATCATGTTAGAGGCCGCCGGTGTAGAAAGCAGACCGCCCTGACCAACGATCACTTTACCTATACCGTTCGCTGCAGCCATTGCAATGATGGTTTGTATCGCCTGCCGGTTGTAGTAGCGGCCATCTCCTCCCAGCACGATCGTTGCCCCTTCGGGCAGATCGAGCGTATCGAATATCGCCTGTACAAAAGACTCGAGGTAATGCGGTTGCTGAAACACGGTTACCTTCTTGCGCAGGCCAGCCGTGCCAGGTCGTTGATCAGAAAATGGTGTGCATTCGATGTTATTGATATTCAATGTTTTAAGTCCAGTGTCATTTTGTGACGGGATGCATGCAGGCAGAGCCAACACCCTATGCTATATTTTCAATGTGCGTGCTGATAGTTACATTTTGCCAGAATGTCTGGTTAAACCGGGTAGTTTTGGCGGCCTTATGGCTCTCTATGAGGCGAATTTCATTAAGCTTAATCAGCTTATTGGGGGGCTTGCCAGTGCCACCGGCAGCGGCATCTCCAGTGCCATTGACGATTGTGATCTGCACCTCACTATTGAAAGCATTACGAGGCATACCCTTGAATTGCGCCTGACTTACCTGTTTGTCGACGAAACAACCGGGCACGTAGCCGAGCCGGATCTGCTCGCAAAGGTCTATTTCGATGCGCGGATGGTTGAGGTGACGGGCTGGAAAAATGCGCAAAGACACCAGCTTTTGCGCCAGTTTGACCTCAGTTTTACGCGTCCGCTGGATTGGTATTGGGTGCGCAACAACATGCTCGGCAAATGGCTGGATTATTTACTGGATCAGGGCCACGGCTTTGCCCTGGGTTCTGTGGAGACAGAATCAGCCTCGTAAGTCTCTGAAAATACACAGAACTGTCGATTGCATCAAGGTTTATACGGCTACATTTCGTTAAGTT
>JAHEEO010000078.1 GCA_024640665.1 Rhodospirillales bacterium
TGGCTGGCAATCCGCTTGATCGCTCAGCCGTCGTCCAGGCCGGACGGAATCGCCATGGCGCTAGCGTTATTCGCGCAACTGTCTATTGGAATCGGTATCGTGTTGCTGGGTGTGCCTTTATCGGTCGCCGTCGCGCACAATGCCGTCGCCGCTTTATTATTGTTAACGGTTATCAATGCTCACAGAAGAATTTGGCAAAGCTAAGCCCCGGGCGCAGTGGCGCGAGTATTACGCGCTAACGAAGCCAGGGGTTGTTCAGCTGCTCGTATTTACGGCCATTGTCGGCATGTTGCTGGCAACGCCCGGCATGGTGCCGTGGCATGTGCTCGTGTTGGGCAGCTTGGGAATCGGGCTCGCGGCGGCATCCGGCGCAACGGTGAATCAAATTCTCGATCAGCGAATCGATGCGCAAATGGGGCGCACCAAGCATCGACCCTTACCAACCGGTCGCGTCTCAGACAAGGACGCAATCGCATTCGCGCTGACGCTTGGTTTGCTCGGTTTGGGCATTTTGGTCGTGGCAATTAACCCTTTGACAGCCTTGCTGACATTTTTTGGGCTGATTGGCTATGCGGTTGTCTACACCGTTTATCTTAAGCGTGCGACACCCCAGAACATCGTTATTGGGGGCGCCGCCGGCGCGGTGCCGCCAGTATTGGGATGGACTGCCGTGCAAAACGAAGTTGATGCGTTTGCGATCGTGTTGTTTCTTATTATTTTCACTTGGACACCACCGCACTTCTGGGCACTGGCAGTTGCGCGCAAAGACGAATATGCAAAGGCCAACATTCCCATGTTGCCGGTAACGCATGGTGCACTGGTCACCAAGAATTTTATCGTCGGCTACACGATCATGTTGTGTGTGGTATCGGTCCTGCCCTATTTTTTGAAAATGACAGGTTTGTTCTATTTCCTTGGCGCAAGCGCTCTAGGTCTGGGCTTTCTCTATTACGCCATTGACCTTAGATTGAGCTCGGATAACAGCAAAGGCATGCGTACGTTTGCATATTCCATCAGTTATCTTGTCGCGCTGTTTACGTTTTTGTTAGTAGACCACTACATCACATTGTTCTGGCCGGCATAGCAAGATTCATACGGGGCCGATTTAGCCGCAATGGATGTCACGGACATCATCGAGCCATTGAACGACGCACAGCGTGCGGCCGTTACGTCTGACGAAATACCAACTCTCGTACTGGCCGGGGCCGGCAGCGGTAAGACGCGCGTATTAGTTCACCGCATAGCTTGGCTCATAAGAGTCGTAGGTCTCGCGCCGCAGCACCTTTTAGCTGTGACGTTCACGAATAAGGCTGCAAACGAGATGCGCCATCGCATCGAGGCGCTGCTCGGCGTGCCGACGCAGCATTTGTGGATCGGCACGTTTCACGGCCTTGCACATAGATTCTTGCGTACGCACTGGCGCGAAGCGGGTCTGGCCGAAGGGTTTCAGATCATGGATTCCGAGGATCAGCAACGCATGATCCGGCGCATGATCAAGGGCATGGGCCTCGACGAAAGCGAATGGGTTCCGCGCGAGATTCAGTGGTTCATTAACGCGCAAAAAGATGCTGGCTTACGCCCGAAAGACGTTGCTGATGAAGGCAACTCCGGGCGGCGGCAAATGATAGATTTGTATGCCCGTTATGAACGATTGTGCGCCGACTCATCTGTTGTAGATTTCGCAGAACTGCTGCTGCGCAATCTAGAAACCCTGCGTGACAATGCAGAACTGCTTGCCCAGTATCAACGCCGTTTTCGCCACATACTGGTCGATGAGTTCCAAGACACTAATTCGATTCAATATCGCTGGTTGTTGCTATTGGCCGGAAAGACCGGCATTCCGTTCATTGTCGGCGACGACGATCAGTCGATCTATCGCTGGCGCGGCGCGAAAGTTGAAAATCTATTCAAATTTCAAAAGCATTTCGATGGCGTCAATGTTGTAAGGCTCGAGCAGAATTATCGCTCGACAAAAACGATACTAGCCGCCGCAAACGCAGTCATAGAACATAACAGCGCTCGCCTTGGCAAAAAGCTCTGGACGGACGGCGAGCGAGGCGACCCGATTCGTTTGTATGCCGCATTTAACGAACGCGATGAGGCTGAGTTCGTTATCAATAGAATTCAGGATTATGTTTCCGGCGGTGGTCGACGTGATGAAGCCGCCGTGCTTTATAGGTCCAATGCGCAGTCGCGAATATTTGAAGAAGCGTTGCTGCGCGCAGGGATACCGTATCGTGTCTACGGTGGTTTGCGCTTTTTCGAACGCGCTGAAATCAAAGACGCGCTCGGCTATTTGAGGCTCTTGGCAAATCGTGATGACGATCCTTCGTTCGAGCGCGTCGTAAACACACCGACGCGAGGAATCGGCGCTCGCACCGTAGATATTGTGCGCAATCAGGCACGCGCCGCTGGTACCAGCATGTGGCGCGCCGCTGGTCAGGTGATAGCCGAAGGAGAATTAGCGAAGCGATCCGGGCAGGCGCTGTGGGCGTTTCTGCGATTAATCGACGAGCTGGATGAAGAAACGAGAGATTCTGCGCTGCATGAGCAGGTGCGTCGCGCCATTGAAAAGAGCGGTTTACTTACGCATCACGGCAAAGACGGTGTAACGGGTGAGGCACGCATCGAAAACCTCGAAGAACTGGTCAACGCCGCACAAGAACCATTCGGCGAGGACGAAGAGGCGGGCTCGCCGCTGCTGCACTTTTTGTCTTACGCAGTACTGGAGTCCGGTGATGCGCAGGCGGAAGCCTATGAAGACAGCGTGCAGCTCATGACGCTGCATTCAGCAAAGGGTCTCGAGTTCCCATTGCTTTTTCTATGTGGTTTGGAAGATGGCCTGTTTCCCCATCAGCGCTCGCTGCAAGACGCTGATGGTTTGGAAGAGGAGCGGCGGCTTTGCTACGTAGGTATTACAAGGGCGCGCGAGCAACTCTATATTACCTATGCGGAGCAGCGCCGATTGTATGGTGCAGATAGTTTTGCCACGCCATCGCGATTCATTAGAGAAATTCCCGCAGAATTCATTGAAGAAGTACGGCCAAGCATGCAGGTTGCGCGCCCGGTCTACCGTCCCAAAGCCGATAGCGCCGAATATGCAGAAAATGGCTATCGATTGGGTCGCCGAGTAGCGCACAATAAATACGGGGAAGGGGTTATCTTAAATATCGAGGGTAGCGGCGCCCATACTCGGGTGCATGTTAACTTTGAAGAGTCCGGCACAAAGGTGCTGGTCGTCGCGTATGCCAACCTCGAACTCATGTAAACTAGCCGCGCTTTTGGGGCGTGCGTATAGATGAACATCCTGATATTGGGTGCCGGCCAAGTCGGTACAACAGCGGCTTACAGCTTGGCTCGCGAAGAGGCCAATGAGGTCACTATTGTTGACCGTAACCCGGATGTGTTGCGCGAGCTGCAAGATCGCCTCGATGTCCGAACTGTGATCGGCAATGCGGCTCATCCCGATGTGCTCAGTCGTGCCGGTGCGGCCGACGCCGATATGATCATCGCACTCACTGACCGCGATGAGGTCAATATCGTTGCCTGTCAGGTGGCCCGTTCATTGTTCAAGACGCCCACCAAGATTGCCCGAATCCGTTCGCGAGAAATTACGTCAAGACCTGAACTTTTCGGCGATGAAGATATGCCGGTTGATGTAGCAGTCAGCCCAGAAGCGCTAGTAACCGTGCATATCGAACAGCTCATACACTATCCCGGTGCTCTGCAGGTTCTGGAGTTTGCCAATGGCGCGGTGCGGCTGGTTGCGACGCGGGCTCTTGAAGGCGGCGCGCTGGTAGGCCACACCTTGAGCGAATTGCCCAACCACATTCCAAACGTCGAGTGTCGCGTTGTTGCAATCTACCGGGGAACGAGCGGCATCATTCCTGATGGCAACGTTGTCGTAGAGGCAGGCGATGAAGTGTTCTTCATCGCCGCGCGAAAAGACATTCGTACCGTATTAAGCGAGATGCGCAAGTTGGACGACCCCGTTCGGCGTGTGGTGATCGCCGGCGGCGGCGGCATAGGCTTGCGCCTGGCCCGAGCGCTCGAATCCACAAATCAAGTCAAGATCATCGAGCGGAATTTTCAACGTGCGCGTGAAATATCTGAACGTCTAAATCGTGCCATCGTATTGCACGGTGATGCGGCGGACGAAGAACTGCTGCTTGAAGAGAATATCGACAGTGCAGACGTATTTGTGTCTGTAACAGACGCAGAAGAAGCAAATATTCTGTCCGCAATGCTCGCAAAGCGATTGGGTGCGCACAAAGTCATGGCGCTTATCAATAAGCCGGCTTATGCCGAGTTGATGGAGGCGGGCACAATTGATATTGCAATTTCACCACAACAAATCACCCTTGGTTCATTGCTCGCGCATGTACGTCGCGGTGATGTTGTAAAGGTGCATTCGCTGCGGCGCGGCGCGGCAGAAGCCATTGAAGCCGTGGCTCACGGCAATTCGCGGCAGTCGCGTGTTGTAGGCCGCATGGTCGAGGAAATCAAACTGCCTCGGGGGGCCACAATTAACGCTGTCGTGCGCGGCAATGATGTATTGATGGCACATCATGACACGCTCATCGAAGAGGACGATCACGTCATCTTGTTTCTCTCGGATCGTCGCCAAATAGACGAAGTAGAACGCCTGTTTGAGGTTGGTTCCTAGCATTCAGCTAATTCAATGAGAGCATTTACCGTTCAACGGATGTTGGGGTTACTGCTGGCCATGTTCAGCGTGACGATGGTGCCGCCGTTGGTCGTTGGCCTGATTTTCGACGATGGCGGCTGGCGGGTATTTGCAGAATCCTTCGGCGTTATTCTTGGTGCCGGCCTTGTTCTATGGTGGCCTGTTCGCTATGAGAAAGAAGAGTTGCGACTTCGCGACGGCTTCCTGATAGTAGCGTTGTTTTGGATTGTGCTGGGTGTTTTTGGGGCTGCACCGTTCCTGCTGGCAGATACGCTTGAGCTAAGCATTACCGATGCCGTATTCGAATCTGTGTCCGGTCTTACTACGACCGGCGCAACGGTGCTGATTGGCTTGGATAATCTCGCTCCTTCAATTCTATTTTACCGTCAACAGCTCCAGTGGTTCGGTGGTCTTGGCATCATCGTGCTAGCCGTCGCTGTGCTGCCAATGCTTGGCGTCGGCGGCATGCAGCTCTATCGAGCTGAAACGCCAGGGCCGATGAAAGACTCGAAGCTGACACCCAAAATCACGCAAACTGCGAAAGCACTCTGGTACGTCTATCTAGGCATTACGGTTGTTTGTGCGCTCGCCTATTGGCTGGCAGGCATGTCTGCGTTCGATGCGATCTGCCATAGTTTCTCGACCGTTGCCATCGGTGGTTTTTCCACTCACGATTCAAGCTTGGCATTCTTTGATAGCCTCTTGATCGAATCGATCGCCACGTTTTTCATGTTTTTGTCAGGCATCAATTTCGCATTGCACTTCATGTCATGGCGTTCACTTGATCTGCGAATCTATCCGGCTGATCCTGAGTTTCGGGCCTATGTGCAAATACTCTTTACAATGTGTGTCGTTGTACTGGTCTATCTGTGGTTGAGCGGCTACTACACAGATCCGGTCGAGATCTTCACGAAAGGCATTTTTCAGGTCGTATCTGTCGCAACAACAACCGGGTTTACCACCACCGCTTTCGACGTATGGCCTGGTAGTCTTCCAACACTGTTGATTTTTTCCAGTTTCATCGGCGGTTGTGCGGGATCCACTGCAGGTGGTATGAAGGTTGTGCGTTGGTTGCTCCTCTATAAACAAGGATTGCGTGAAATTAAACGACTTGTTCATCCCAGTGCAGAGATTCCGGTGAAGCTCGGAGACAAGGCCATTTCTGCGCGAGTCGTCGATTCGGTTTGGGGGTTCTTCGCGATCTATGTGGTAGTGCTTGCAACACTGATCTTGATATTTCTAGCCACTGGTCTCGACTCTGCGACTGCCTTTGCGGCGGTCGCCGCGACTCTAAATAATTTGGGTCCGGGAATTGGCGATGTGGCCTCCGGCTTTGGCGGCGTCAATGATGTTGCGAAGTGGACATCGGTGTGCGCCATGTTATTGGGGCGTCTTGAAATATTTACGCTGCTGGTGCTCATTACACCGACATTCTGGCAGCGCTAAATATGTCTATGATCGAGCGCCTTGAAGACATGATCGCTACCAGCGGCGATAGTCCGCACTTGCGCTTCGGTCTCGCTTCGGCCTATTTTCGCGAGGAGCAATTTGAAGCTGCGCTAGCGCACGTAAGTGTTGCTGTCGAACTCGATGCTGACTATTCTGCCGCATGGCGCTTGTTGGGTCGCGTACATATGAACCTGGGAGATAACGTCGCCGCCCAGCAGGCATTGCAGCGGGGCATCGAAGTGGCGACGCGGCGCGGCGATCAACAGTTGATCAAAGAAATGCGAGTGTTTTTGAAACGTCTGCAACGTGCTAAAGACTGATCTTTCTCAGATCGCATGGTGGTGAAAACAACAAACAACAGGAATGCCTGAATGCGTAGATTGAGCGCAGGCTTGCGAACTATCAACGAACAGTTGGGCAATATTGTCGCTTGGCTGACCATTCCCATGGTAGTCGGTACTTTTATCATTACTGTGCTGCGCTATGCGTTTTCCCTAAACTGGATCTGGATGCAGGAAGGCATGCTTTGGCTGCACGCCGTCGTGTTTATGATGGCGGCTGCGTATACGCTCAATCGTGACGAACATGTGCGCGTAGATATATTTTATCGGGAGTTCTCGCCTGTAAAGAAAGCCTGGGTCAATCTGCTCGGGTCCGTCGTGTTGTTGTTGCCGGTTGCAGGCCTGCTTATCGTCATGAGCTGGGATTACGTCGCCACTTCGTGGGTCATCGGCGAGGGTTCGCGAGAGGCCGGCGGGCTACCGTTTCCGTTTGTACCCGTCCTGAAATCGATGATCCCCGCAGCATTCGTACTGGTCGCGCTGCAGGGCATCGCGATAATCATCGATTCCATTGCGATTATCCTGGCTCGCAGCAGCGAAACTCGGGCAGCCGATCATGGCGGTGGCCACGCGGATTCGGACAACTAGCGATGCAATGGATTTCCATCATAATGTTCTTGGCCGCCATTATTGTTTTGCTGGCGGGGTTTCCCGTGGCGTTTTCGCTGGGCGGAGTGGCGCTGGTTTTTGCTTTCGGTGGGATGCTAACCGGGGCATTCGATGCGGCCTTTCTTGGCACCATGCCGAATCGCTTATTCGGCATTATGAACAACGAAACTTTGCTCGCAGTACCGTTGTTCGTTTTTATGGGCGTCATGTTGGAGCGCGCACGCATTGCCGAAAGCTTGCTGGAAAATCTAACTGCTTTATTTGGCGGTTTGCGTGGGGGGCTCGGAATTGCCGTGACGGTGGTTGGCATGTTGCTCGCCGCAAGTACCGGCATAGTGGGCGCTACTGTTGTGACAATGGGATTATTGTCGTTGCCGACGATGCTGCGGCGTGGTTATAGCGCACAGATCGCAACCGGCACAATCTGCGCTGCTGGTACATTGGGCCAGATCATTCCGCCGTCCATCGTGCTTGTCCTGTTGGGTGATGTCTTGTCGTCGGCCTATTCGCAGGCGCAGCTCGACCAGGGCATTTTTTCGCCTGAGACAGTTTCGGTTGGTGACCTGTTCGCCGGGGCACTCATACCTGGACTATTGCTGGTACTGATGTATATCGCATACCTGGTTGGCGTTGCGGTGCTGCGGCCGGCGGCGATGCCAGCGCTTACCAAGGAAGAACGCGGTTCAGTAAAGCTCATTGAGGTCTTGACGGCACTACTGCCGCCTCTGCTATTGATACTCGCCGTGCTCGGTTCAATTCTGATTGGTTTTGCAACGCCAACCGAAGCAGCCGGCGTTGGAGCGGTAGGCGCAATCGCGCTGGCTGCGGTGCGTGGACAGTTAAGCTTTGCTCGACTGCTGGAGGTCATGCGCAGTACTACACGCATAAGTAGCATGGTGTTCTTAATCCTGATCGGCGCGTCGATTTTTTCGTTGGTATTTCGAGGGTACGGTGGCGATCACCTCGTTCAGCAGCTGCTGACGGATATGCCCGGCGGACAGTTTGGTGCATTACTGATTGTCATGATCGTCATGTTTCTGTTGGGGTTCGTGCTGGATTTCATCGAAATCACGTTTGTGATCGTGCCAATTGTCGGCCCCGTGCTGTTGGCAATGGGCATGGACCCGGTTTGGCTCGGCGTATTGATTGCCGTAAACCTGCAGACGTCATTCTTAACGCCCCCGTTTGGCTTTGCTTTGTTTTACTTGCGCGGGGTCGCGCCCGACAGTTTGCCGACAAGTGAAATCTATCGAGGCGTGATTCCATTCATCATTATTCAGCTACTGGCTTTAATCTTGATTACAGTTTTCAGCGGGCTGGCGACTTGGCTGCCAGAGCAGATCTACGGTTAGTTTGCGCTGCTGCTAGCGCTGTTAACGATATAGCGGGTCAGCGCATCTAGATCGCTATCGGTGATTTCAGTCTTGCGAAAAAAAGGCATTACACTAATGCCATTGCGGACATAAAAAGCAATGAGTTCCGGCGTAAGATCGCTTCTTTGCGTAATCACAGCCGGTATGTTGCCGCTGTACTTCGCCTGTAAAGCCTGAGTTCCCGGCATGCCCGGTCCTGCCGAGTGACAGGTGGCACACCAGTACTCAAAGACCGCCTCGCCTTGCTCAATTTGCGCAGATGTACTGGCGGAGTCCTGCGCTTGTACGTTTGAGATGCACACGGCTGCAAATATTCCGAACATTGCCAGTTTGCATTCTTGGACGCGTCGACGGATTCGGGTTTGATTGGAAAGCCAAATTAAGCTCATGACCAGGACTCTTGTGCAGTGCTAGTTGAATAGATCCGATGTCTCGAGCGCTCTACTGGGGCAATCGCCCAGGAATGCAGCGTGCCGCGCCTGTCTTGTTGGGCTGCTGGCATACATGCCTTACTCGGCCCTCGCGCTGGCAGCGTATCGAATCGCAGGCCCGCCATGGAGCTGGCAGCATATTCCGCCCAGTTAGACGCTGCAGAATCGAATGCCGGCATGTTCAGGTTGCCGGCAGCAATATGGACGTCGTGCACGATCTGATCGCTGGATGAAGGCGCATGTTCAGCATGATATACAACGCGCATGCCATGGTCCCAAGCTAATTGTTCAAGGCAAAACAGTGCCGGTCGTTCCGTCAATCCGGCGATGGGTGTTGGCTGTTTCGACCAGTAGGCATACAGCTCGTTAAACCACAAAGTGGTGATGTCGCCCTGAATAGTTCGAGTCGCAATGCCCTCTTGGCTCGCACGCGCGCCAAAACGCTTGGACGCGATGAACCGGTCGTCGACGACGACTGCGAAGTTCTCGGTCGCAGGCGGATAAGCGAACCCGGCGCGCGTAGTAAGCGGAGCAGCTGCAACAAAAGCCGTAGTCTGCAGAAACTCACGTCGGTTGGTCATTAGTGTTGCTCCAGAATTATCGGTCTAGAGTTTCAAGGCGCTGCGAACAAAGTTAGATTAATCGCAGAGCCGAAACGTCTACGCATTTTACCCTTGGTCACTAAAACTTGCTCTGCTGAGAACTGTGCTGCGACTTTAGGTTACGCTGCCGCCGCAGGCCTTCCCAATTACAATTAATTGAGTTGCCAGTAGAATGCCCGTAACGCCAGCTGTCTTTATTCTGCCAGTCTATGCCAAATCAAAATAGCAGCCCTCCTATAGCGAGCACTGTTCGCGACTTCATGAAGCTGGAGTCAGCCGGCGGGATACTGTTATTCATCGCTGCAATTGTTGCCATGCTCGTAGCGAATTCGCCATTGGCACCGCACTACAGCGCATTCCTGGAAACGACCGTTGCAATCGAGGTAGGCGCGCTAGCGATCAATAAGCCGCTACTTCTGTGGATCAATGACGGCTTGATGGCGATTTTCTTTTTCCTCATTGGGCTGGAGATAAAACGCGAGGTCATGGAAGGCGAACTGTCTTCTGTAGATCAAATCGTATTACCAGGCATCGGCGCTTTGGGTGGCATGATCGTGCCGGCGGCGATATACGTTTGGGTGAATCGCGGATATCCGGCGGGCGCGGACGGCTGGGCGATACCTGTCGCAACCGACATTGCGTTTGCATTGGCATTGCTTGGTACGTTTGGCCTCCGAGTACCCACGGCACTAAAAGTCTTCCTGTTGACCCTTGCAATCTTTGATGATTTGGCTGCGATAATAATTATTGCGCTGTTTTACTCTGGAGACCTTTCGGTCACCGCCTTGCTAGTTGGAGGATCAGCTCTAGTTGCTGCGGTTGCTATGAACAGATTGGGCGTGACTCGCATATCGAGTTATGTGTTGCTCGGTATCGTGCTGTGGATTGCGGTTTTGAAGTCGGGTGTTCATGCGACTCTGGCGGGCGTGCTTATAGCGTTCTGTATTCCCATGCGTGACGCGCAAGGTCGCTCGCCTTTGCTCAGCCTTGAGCACGACCTGCACGGACCTGTGGCATTTGCGATTTTGCCGTTGTTCGCATTTGCCAATGCGGGACTCTCTTTCGCCGGTATGTCCATTGCCGATTTAGTCCATCCTGTTACCGTAGGGGTCGTATTGGGATTGTTTGTTGGTAAACCCGTCGGCATATTGCTGTTTGTTGGGCTTGCTGTGAGTTTACGCGCGGCTAAGCTTCCCAACGACGTAAACTGGACGCAGTTGCTCGGTATGGCATTCGCCTGCGGTATCGGCTTCACGATGAGTCTCTTTATCGCCGGCCTTGCTTTTGAGCATGGCAGCGGCGACTACTTTGGCGGAGACCGCCTGGGTATCGTGGCGGGATCAATACTATCGGCAGCAATGGCTTACTTGTTTTTACACATTAGTCTGCCGAAACGCGCGTTAGATTCCGAGTAGATTTCTTGTGCATTCGTTTATCCAGAATTGCAGGTTGATGAATATGCAAACTGCTCATAATCGCGGTTCAAGGTATGTTGCACGCTGAGCTTCAACAATTGGGCTTGACGCCATTCTTTTCTCAGCAAATCAGTGAATGGGAAATGGACAACTGCTATCTCGTGCGAGTCATTGAGGTACAACGCTCTGGATTAAAAGTATGTGATGGCATTGATGAATGGCAAACAGCCGCTGGCCAAACAGCCCAAGCGCTTCGCACCGAAGAACGACCCACCGTTGGTGACTGGTTGCTACTGGACAAGAGCAAGAGCAAAGTTGATCGCGTTCTAGAGCGTAAGAGTCTGTTCAGTCGAGTCGCAGCAGGCGACAAACTGCAGGTTCAAGCCATTGCTGCGAATGTAGATACGCTCTTTGTTGTGACTTCATGTAATGATGAATTCAACGAGTCGCGTCTCGAGCGTTACTTGGCATTGGCAGTTGAAGCACGCGTGGATCCCATAGTCGTGCTTACGAAGGCCGACCTCACGACAGATCTAGGTTCCTATGAAACTCGAGCGCGCGCCGTTGTGCCAGGCATCCCCGTTGAAACAGTAAACGCGCTGGTGCCTGCATCGCTCGATGGGCTGCGGGCATGGATTCAGCCCGGGACTACGATTGCGCTTGTTGGTTCCTCGGGCGTGGGCAAATCTACGCTCGTCAATACTCTGTCCGCCGACTCGCGGGCGCAAACTGCCGCTATCCGCGACGATGATGCCAAGGGTCGCCACACAACGACCTTTCGCTCGCTACATAGGCTGCCTAACGGGGGGCTGCTTATCGACGTGCCTGGGATGCGGGAACTGAAGATCGCCGAAGTTGATGCGTCATTACGGACAGTTTTCGGCGAGATAGAAGCGCTCGCAGAAAAATGCCGCTTTAAAAACTGTAGTCACGACTCCGAGCCGGGATGCGCAGTGCGGGAGGCCCTCGAATCGGGTGAGATTAATATTCGGCGTTGGAATAACTACCGAAAATTATTGAAGGAGAACGCTCAGCGCAACAGATCGCTGGCTGAACAGCGTGCCCAGGGACGAAAATTCAT
>JAHEEO010000079.1 GCA_024640665.1 Rhodospirillales bacterium
ACGCGAGCAATATGTCGCCCTCCTCGAGCGCAATGCGGCCGCTGATACTCATGTCCGGCAATGCACGATCGCCGCCGATGCAGCACTCTACGAAATTGCGCATGGGGTGCGCTTTGATATCACCCTCGGCGATCAAGCCTTCCCGCAACAGCACTTCTACGTGACTGTGGTCGCGCGTACGCTGGATGATCTTCCCATTGCGGATTTGATAAATTCGGCTGTCCCCGACGTGGGCCCAATAGGCGCTGCCGTCTTGGACTAAGCAGATTGCGCAAGTCGCACGGGGACGGTGATCGACATGTTGTTGCATGCCAATATCCACTACCCGATCGTGCGCATATGCCAGCGACATGGCCAGGAAACCCTGTGGATCGAATACGGGGCGTGCAATTCCGGTAAAGCTCTCGCCGAGCGTGTCGACGACAATTTCGGCGGCCCGAGCGCCATTGCTGTGCCCCCCCATGCCATCCACGCAAATCATTAATGTCGATTCGGGATGCGAGATGAGTTCGATCCGGTCTTGGTTTTCTTGTCGGTTGCCGAGCAAGCTCAGCTTTGCGAAGTCAATTGGCACCGGCATCGCTCGTCACGCACATCTTCGTATCATAGACTGTGACTCAACCGAGTGCTTAGCTCTACCTCACGGATTTAAAAACTATGCCCCACAGCATGACGGGTTTCGCGACGATATCGGTCGTTGTGACCCCTTTCGAACTCACCTGGGAAGTCCGCAGCGTGAATCATCGGTTTTTGGACGTAAGTATGCGTCTTCCAGAGCCATTCAGGGGCTTAGAGAGCCGCTTTCGTAAACAAGCTGCGCAGCGCATCAAACGGGGGAAACTCGACTGCACCCTGCGGGGCGCGACTGCGTCATCGAGCGGCCTATCCGCGGCGCTCGATTCGGCAGCGCTGAAAGAAGTCGGTTTGCTGGAGGCAAAGGTTCTGCAGGCGTTTCCTGAGGCTGGCCGGCTCAGTGTGGGCGAAGTGCTCCGGTTCAATGGTGTGCTCAGTGAAGGTATGCAGAAATTGGACGATGCCGCCGACGCGGCAATCCATCAGGCCTTTGACGAAGTGCTGGAGGCATTAGTCGCCGCACGTCGGGCTGAAGGCGTCCGCATTGCCGAGTTTCTCTATCAGCGTGTGGCGGCAATCGAGGCCGCGATTGTTGCAGCACGCCCGCTATTGGAGGCGTCCGAGCAACGCTATAGAGACAAATTAATGGAACGTATCGAGCGGCTGAACATTGCCTCCCAGTCAGATAGGCTCGAGCAGGAACTCGTCTTTATTGCCCAGCGCATGGATATCGCCGAAGAGTTGGATCGGCTGAGTGGCCACGCTGACGAGATTAAGCAGATTCTTCAGCGGGACGAGCCGATTGGCCGGCGACTCGATTTCTTGATTCAAGAACTCAACCGAGAAGCCAATACCATGTCGTCAAAGTCACAGGACGAAGAGCTGACGAAGATTTCCGTCGATTTAAAGGTGGGAATCGAGCAAATGCGTGAACAAGTGCAGAATCTCGAGTAAGTCCACGTGCACCAGGTAACGATTTAGATGTTGGGCCGTCTAGTCCTGCTGTCAGCGCCGTCAGGGGCGGGCAAAACGACCCTTGTGCGTGAACTCCTCAAGCGTGAGCCGGAGCTGCGTTTTTCAATTAGTTATACGACCCGACCGCCGCGGCCGAACGAGCAATCCGGACGTGACTATTTCTTCGTTTCAGTAGACGAGTTCGCGGCCATGATCAAAGCGGGCGAATTCTTGGAGCACGCGCAGGTGTTCGATCACCAATATGGAACGGCGCGCCATCAGGTACAGAAGCTGCTTGATGAAGGTTTTACCGTCTTGCTTGAAATCGATTGGCAGGGCGCGCGTCAAGTGCGCGCGGCGATGCCGGAAGCCGCCAGCGTGTTCATTCTTCCGCCGTCGGTAGAGGAACTCGAGCGGCGTCTTCGGGGCCGCGGCAGTGATTCCGAAGCCGTCATTAAGCGTCGCTTTCGTGACGCCGTTGACGATATCTCGCATTGGCAAGAATTCGACTATGCGGTGGTCAATGATGATCTGGGACGAGCTGCTGAGGAATTACATCGTGTTATTCGAGGTGACGCGTCAGCATCCGGTACCGAGCAGCCCGAATTAGCCCGTCAGGTTTGGCACATTTTGCACGGTTGAGGCAATGAATATAGCGAATGAGACGCATAATGCAGTACACTCGTCGGTTCGTCCCAAGGAGCTGAATTATGGCTAGAATTACTGTCGAAGACTGCGTTGGCAGCATACCCAACATGTTTCAGCTTGTACTCGTGGCCTCAAAACGTGCGCGACAGCTCGCTAACGGCGCCCATGCGATGGTTGATTGGGAAAACGATAAACCCACGGTTGTTGCGCTGCGCGAAATCGCCGAGGGCTATATCACAGAGAGCATTCTCGAAGAGCGCGAGCAATCCGTTGATGAATTGCTCGAGATCGAGGCTGCCGCGGCTGGTTTTGGTAGCGGTCCGGTGCGTGACGATGGACCTAACCGGTTGGGCGGCTAAGTCCGCGGCCGAGCTTAATTGGAGGTGAGGCGGTTTGATGGACGAAACCGCTGCACTCAAACGTACGACTGCCAGCCGCGCCGCTCGCGCGGACGGTTTTAGTGAACTCGTCGACCAGATAGCCGGATATCTGCCCGCAGCTGAAATTCCCGAAATTGCCGCGGCGTACCTGCATGCTGCGGAGTCGCACAAAGACCAAACTCGCCGTAGCGGCGACCCGTATATCACTCATCCGGTTGCCGTCGCAAAGATCCTTGCTGATCTGCGTTTAGACTCGAGCACAATCAAAGCAGCGCTGCTGCACGACGTCGTGGAAGATACGCTTACCACGGTCGAAGAAGTGCAATCGAAGTTCGGTGACGATGTCGCGCTACTTGTCGACGGTGTCAGCAAGCTGGACAAGATGACCTTCGACAGTGCCATCGATGCGCAGGCGGCAAGCTTTCGCAAGATGCTGTTGGCGATGGCCAAGGATCTGCGCGTTATTTTAGTCAAGCTCGCGGATCGGGCGCATAACATGCGCACGATTGACGCGATGCCGGCAGACAGGCGCCGGAAGATCGCGCGTGAGACGCTCGACATCTATGCTCCGATCGCGAATCGGCTGGGTATGTATAGCCTCAAAGTCGAGCTAGAAGAACTCGGCTTCAAGACGAAGTATCCGATGCGTTACCAGGTTCTTTCTCGCCAGCTGCGGAAGTTGGCGGGAGGGCAGAAGTATTCGTTCAAGCGCATTGAAACACGACTGGTCAAAGCGCTGAAGCAGCACGGTATCGAGGCCCGCGTGCTTAGCCGGCAAAAGAACTTGTATAGCATCTACAAGAAGATGCGGCGCAAACGGGTGCATTTGGCGGAGATCGTGGATTTATTTGGCATGCGGGTCATCGTGCGCGACCTGGATCAATGTTATCGCGTCCTAGGAATCGTCCATCAGCTGTTCAAGCCAATGCCTGGACGCTTCAAGGACTATATTGCGATTCCGCGAATAAACGGATACCAGAGCTTACACACAACATTATTCGGCCTTAAAGGGGTGCCGCTGGAAATTCAGATTCGTACCGAGGAAATGGACCGAGTAGCCGAGCAGGGCATTGCGGCCAATTGGCACTACAAAGCCGCAGAAAAGACGACTAACGCACCTGAAGAGCGCGCGCGGCAGTGGTTGACAGGTTTGATCGATGTCGACACCTCTGCAGATTCGGAAGAGTTTTTGGAAACCGTCAGAGTCGACCTCTTTCCAGATACCGTTTATGTGTTCACGCCTAAGGGCGACATTCTTCGCCTGCCGCGGGGTGCGACAACCGTCGATTTCGCTTATGCGGTGCATACGGATGTCGGCAATCGTTGTGTGTCGGCCAAAATCAATCGTCGCCACGTACCGTTAAAAACGGTGCTCAGTAGCGGGGAGACTGTCGAGATTCTCACGGCCCGCGATGCGCGGCCCGATCCGTCGTGGGTGGAATATGTTGTAACGGCGAAGGCGCGAAATGCGGTTCGCTCGACGCTTAAGAAGCTCAAGAAGGACGAGGCGCAGCGGTTAGGCCAGCGGCTACTCAGCCAATCCCTGCGACCGTATTCAATCTCGCCAATGATGTTTCACCGGGCCAAACTCGATAAAGTTCTGCTCGACCTCGAAGTGCCCGATATGAATACTTTGCACGAGCGGATTGGATTGGGCGAATTGCCGGCTTCACTGGTGGCGAGTCAGGTTGCAGACGTTGCAGCCGATGAGGCGCAAACCCGCAGTGATAGTCGCAAACCACTAGCCGTGGGGGACAGCCATGGGATGGTGCTGAGCTACGGGCGCTGTTGTCTGCCAATACCCGGTGATGACATTGTCGGGTTCATGTCGGTCGGCCGGGGGATTGTCATCCATCGGGCCGAGTGCGGCAATCTGGCGGAGTTTCGTAATCATCCTTCGAAATGGGTGCCCGTGAGTTGGAAGAATCGCGCAAAGGATCAGTTTCTGACAGAAATTCAAGTCCGCACGATGGATCGTGTAGGTGTGCTTGCCGAAGTGGCGGGCACGATATCGTCGATGCAAAGCAACATCGACTTCGTACGAGTGGATACGGAATCAGACGCCGCTGTGCAGACTTTTCGCTTGCGTGTCAGAGACCGTGGCCATCTGGCCCAGGTGATTCGAGCCCTTCGGGGCGTCCCGGGTGTGGTAAAAGTCACCCGCACAACGCACTAGTTAGAGATAATGAAGCCATGAAGACCCCAATCGCAACAGCGAATGCCCCGGCGGCAATCGGCACTTATAGTCAAGCCATTCGAGCTGGCGACACTGTCTACTTGTCAGGCCAAATTCCGCTGGACCCCAGCACGATGGAGTTGGTTTCCGATGCAGCACAGGCGCAGATTCACCAGGTGTTTAGAAATCTGCAGGCGGTTGCTGAGGCTGCAGGCGGTTCTCTGAACGACGTAGTTCGGTTAAGTGTTTACCTTACCGACTTGGGCCACTTCGGTAGCGTCAACGAGATCATGGCTGAGTATTTTGACGAACCTTACCCGGCCCGTGCGGCAATCGGCGTCGCTGCGTTGCCGCGGGGCGCGCTTGTTGAGATGGATGCCGTTTTATATCTGCCCTAGTTGCATCTGCTAGGCGATCCGTGGCCGTTCCGCAGAAGAGATCCGCCGACCCTTTTGCTCAGCCTGTTCACTGCTTGCGCGGCGTCGGCGCACGTATTGGTGAGCGCTTAGACAAATTGGGCGTCGCGACCGTCGGCGACTTGCTCTGCCTGTTGCCGCTGCGTTATGAGGACCGTACTCGTGTACTGTCGATTGGCGCTGTGCGGCCTGGGCACAAAGTGCTGATTCAGGGCAAGCTCGAGTTGGCCGAAGTAGCGCTGCGCCGCCGTCGCAGTCTGCTTTGTCGGATCGCGGATCGAACGGGTTCAATGACGTTGCGGTTTTTTCACTTTTCAAAGCAGCAAGAGCAACAACTCGTCCGAGGTGTGTGGTTGCGCTGTTTTGGCGAAGTGCGTGCAGGGCCGACCGGTCTAGAAATGGTGCATCCCGAATATCGTCTAATTGAGTCCGAGAATGTCGCCGTCGAGGCAAGTTTGACGCCGGTGTATCCGACTACTGAAGGTCTTCACCAGCAGCGTATTCGTCAGCTCATGAATCAGGCCTTGGCGCTGATGGAGACTGCGGCGGTGCAGGATCATCTGGGGCCATGGCTCGATGCTTCTTGGAGTCCGATGGCCGTTGCGCTGCAGCATCTGCATCGTCCGCCTGCAGGTGTCGATATCGCAGCGTTTCTGGAAGGCACTTCGAAATGGCATAAACGTCTGGCGTTGGAAGAGCTGATTGCCTACCGGCTCAGCTTAAAGGCCGCGCATTCACAACACGGCAACGGCGTGGCGCCGCAGCTCGGCGAGTCCCACCAAGTGCTGGGCCGCCTCTATGCGGGCCTTAGTTTCAAACTAACCGGGGCGCAGCAAAGGGTCATAGGAGAAATACTGGCGGACCTCAAGCGGCCGCAGCCCATGCACCGCTTGGTTCAGGGCGATGTCGGTTGCGGTAAAACCATCGTTGCAGCCGCTGCCGCGGCAATTGTCGCGGCAAATGGGAAGCAGGTCGCCATTATGGCGCCGACGGAATTGCTGGCAGAACAGCACTACGCCAATTTCACGGCATGGTTCGAACCATTGCACATAGACGTCGCGCTGCTCACCGGTTCACAGAAAGTCAGTGAGCGGACAAAGGTGCGCCAGAGACTTGCAGGCGGGGAGATCAAGATAGTGGTCGGCACACATGCGCTGTTCCAAGAGGGTGTCGACTTTGCTGCTCTGGCCCTCGTGGTTATCGACGAACAACATCGTTTCGGCGTTGAGCAGCGGTTGCAGCTTTGGCAAAAGGGTGCAACGAGCGGTGTTGTGCCACACCAGCTGATTATGACGGCGACGCCCATTCCAAGAACTTTGGCGATGACGGCTTATGCTGACCTCGATTGTTCAACGGTTGATGAAATGCCGCCGGGGCGCACCCCGGTTAAGACTGTTGTGATGCAAGAGCGGCGGCGTGCCGACTTGGTCGCGAGGATCGTTGCGCACTGCCAGAGCGGTCAACAAGCGTATTGGGTGTGCCCGCTGATCGATGAATCCGAAGTGATCGATTCGAGTGCTGCTGCGGAACTCGAGCGCGAATTGTCGGAAGCTCTGCCTGGGCAAATGACTGGCCTCGTCCATGGCCGTATGCGCCCCGCGGAAAAGGACGCAGTGATGCGCGACTTCAAGGCAGGCAAAATTGATGTACTCGTCGCGACAACGGTTATCGAAGTGGGCGTGGACGTACCGAATGCAACGCTGATGATCGTGGAGAATGCCGAGCGCATGGGGCTGTCGCAGCTGCACCAATTGCGTGGTCGAGTGGGACGAGGTGCAAAGGCGTCTAGTTGCGTATTGCTATACAAGCCTCCGCTTGGAGAGGTGGCGAAGCATCGCCTTGAAGTCATGCGCTCAACGAATGATGGCTTTAAGATTGCAGAAAACGATCTGCGCCTGCGTGGTGCTGGCGAAATGCTGGGCACTAAACAAACCGGTGCGATGCGCTTTAGGGTGGCAGACCTCCTGAGGGATGCCGATTTGCTGAACGCTGTCGTGCGGTTGTCCGATAAACTCCTCACTGACGAGCCAGCCGTTGCAAAACTGTTGGTGGATCGTTGGAGTTCGGGTGGCCGCGAGTACGTGAATGTATAGATGGGCTTGCTTCGAATAACAGCTTTGGAATCCAGGTGCTATGGGCCAGTCAAATAGGCTAACTGCGGTTTTGCGACACTTATCCCGCTACGCGCGTCTGACTCGCCTCGACAAGCCAGTCGGAATTTGGCTCTTGTTATGGCCGACGTTGTGGGCATTGTGGATCGCCGGTAACGGGCGGCCGCTCGGCCCCGTCTTCCTGGCGTTAGTCGTAGGCACAATCGTCATTAGATCGGCTGGTTGTGTCATCAACGACTTTGCCGATCGAGACTTTGACGGTCACGTTGAACGTACCGCTAAACGCCCCTTGGTGACTGGAGAGGTTGAACCAACGGAAGCGATCATCTTATTTGCCGGTTTGATGTTTATCGCATTGGGCATCGCATTAACACTCAACACCCTGACTGTTGTATTTGCCGGTATTGGCGCCGCAATAACGGTCGCCTACCCGTTTACCAAACGCATTATTTCGGCGCCACAGTTTGTGCTGGGCATCGCATTCGCTTGGGGCGTGCCGATGGCGTTTGCCGCACAGACGGCATCCGTGCCCCAGGAGTGCTGGTTGTTGTTTCTGGCGGCTGTGGTTTGGGGCGTAATCTATGACACGCAATACGCGATGGTCGATCGTGAGGACGATCTAAAGATCGGCGTAAAGTCCACAGCTATTTTGCTCGGAGATATGGATCGAGCCTTCATAGCAGCGTTACAGATTTTGTTGTTGTCGACTTTAGCGCTCGTCGGCCGGCGAGCGGATCTAGGCGGTTGGTATTTTGCCGGGTTGGGCATGGCCACTGTGCTTGGCCTTTATCAGCAATGGCTCATCCACGAACGCAGCCGCGAAGACTGTTTCAGGGCCTTCTTGAATAATGCTTGGCTCGGCGCCTGCATCTTTTTCGGCATTTTGCTCGACTATGTATTTCGTGCTCCGGTTTAGCCAGGCAGTTAGGGCTGACCGCCGGCGCAGCGAATTTAGACTGGCGGAAGTGGAGTGCGAGCAACCGCCCACGCTTCGACCCGGGTTGCACCGGCCGCGCGAATCGCGTTAGCAAGTGCGTTAACGGTGGCGCCTGTGGTAATGACATCGTCGATGATGGCAACACGCCTGCCGCTGAGATCGCGCCTGACTGCAAACGCGCCAGCGATGTTCTGCTGCCGTTGGGCTGCTGTGAGGCGAGACTGCGGTGGCGTTGCTTTGCAGCGCTGAATGCCTGCACGCAGAATGGGTATGTGCAGTTGTGCCGAGACGCTGCGGGCGATTTCCAGGGCCTGGTTGTAGCCGCGCTGCAGTAATCGACGCGGGTGCAGGGGGACGCTGACGATGGCGTCGATGTTGCAGCGTTGCGGGGCGGCCGATTCGGCTAGAATTTGCCCAAGGGCACGTCCCAGCGCGCGCTGACCGCCAAACTTAAGTGCGTAAATATAGCGTTCGAGTGGCCATGCAAATAGCAGCGGCGCAAGGATTTGATCGGTTTGCCATGCTGGGTTGTGCTGGGCGCAGACTTTGGCGCCGCTTGGCAGGGGGCCGATTCCACAATATCTGCAGGCGCGTATGTTCCGCGGGAAATCATGTCGGCACGGTGTACAGAACCCGGTGCTGGTGGGCCCACCGCACCGCGGGCAGGTTTCCGGAAACAAGAGGCCCCACAGGGGCTCGTAAACTTGCTTGAGCATTAAAAGTTGACAGTCTCGAATGGGGTTCTGATACTGCATCGTCGTCGTATAGGCCGCCTGAGGTAACACGCAAATGTCTGGGATAAATCAACAAATCGAGCTGGGCGGCATAATGGTCAGCGCCGAACCGCGAACCGACTGGACCAGCGAGGCAGTCGCAAAGCTCTTCGAATTGCCACTTAATGACCTTTTATTCGCGGCACAGTGGGTGCATCGACAGCATTTCGACCCGAATGCCGTGCAGGTCTCAACCTTGCTGTCAATCAAGACCGGTCGCTGCCCAGAGGATTGTGCCTATTGCCCGCAAAGCGTGCGTTTCGAAACGGGACTAGAAGTTCACGATTTGATGCCGCTGGAAGAAGTCCAGCAAGCGGCAAGCAATGCGCGTGCCCAAGGCGCCACGCGGTTTTGCATGGGTGCTGCTTACCGGCGCCCCAAAGACAAAGATGTCGACAAGATCATTGCAATGATTAAGACGGTCAACGATCTTGGTATGGAGTCTTGCGTCACGCTGGGTATGCTAACGCCAGCGCAGGCAGATCGGCTCGCTGAGGCCGGCCTGGATTTCTACAATCACAATGTCGACACATCGGAGAAATATTACGCCGAGATCATCAGCACGAGAACTTACGCGGATCGTCTCGAGACGCTCGAGAACGTGCGTAACGCCGGAATTAAGGTCTGTTGCGGCGGAATTGTCGGTATGGGAGAGACGCGTCAAGATCGCGTCGAGTTCCTGCGCACCCTGGCGACATTGCCGGCCCATCCGGATAGCGTTCCTATCAACCAGCTCGTGCGCGTTGCGGGCACGCCGCTCGCCGTCGCCGAAAGCGATGATGTCGATACATTCGAGTTCCTGCGAACCATTGCCGTTGCACGTATTCTGATGCCGCAATCTCAGGTGCGATTGTCGGCAGGGCGGACCGAGTTCAGTGATGAAATGCAGGCGCTTTGCTACTTTGCGGGCGCCAATTCGGTTTTTTACGGTGACAAGCTATTGACGACTGACAATCCAGAGGCGAATGAAGATCTCAAATTGTTTGACCGCTTAGGGCTTGAACCGGAAGTAGCGCCAGACCAAGTTAGCAGCGCATAAGCGCGATGGCGCAAGTCCGGTGAGTCGTGCGCGTCAAACCCTGCCCGCAAACTATGCCTTGCCGGAGTCTCGTGCTGCCCTGCGCAATTTCGCCGCCGCCAGCGCGCAGTTCAACGCAAATTGTGTCGTGCATGATCATGCACGACAGGTTTTATTGGACCGCTTACCTTACTTTGGTATCGAGCCGAAAGTCGTTTTAGATATTGGCTGCGGCACCGGCCGTGCGTTGTCTGCGTTGCGCAGCGCATTTCCTGGAGCACGAGTCTGCGGCCTCGACGCGAGTGCCCCCATGCTTGCGACAGCTTGCGACAGTGGGCCTGCTCAGCAAGCGTCGGTATTGGTGGCAGATGCGCAGCGCCTGCCGGTGGCCAGTCATTCGGTCGATCTGATTTTTGCCAACCTGCTGTTGCCCTGGTGTGACCTGGCGGCGGTTTTTGCTGAGACGGCGCGCGTACTCGCGCCAAACGGCTTGTTCATTTTTTCGTCCTTGGGTCCCGCGACGCTCCAACAGGTCCGCCGCGCCTGGTATCGCATTGATGAGGCCGCACACGTGCATGGTTTTGTCGGGCCGCAGGATGTCGGTGATTTGCTGGCCCGCGGCGGGCTTTATGAGCCGGTCGTGGATGTGGATCGTATCGAGGTTACGTATGCTGCGGCCGCCGCCTTACATGCCGATCTGCGCGCAACCGGCAGTAAGAATGTCGCCGGCGGCCGCAGGCGCTCGTTAACCGGCGTGCGGCGCTGGCGCGCTTATGAAGCGGCCCTCGAAGATGCCCGCCGTGACGGGCGCCTGAGCATCACCTGTGAATTGATCTTCGGCCAAGCTTGGGCGCAACCCGTGGTTGCCACGGAACCGAAATCTGCGGCTCATTTCAAGGGCATTCCGCTGACGATGGCCAGCGAGTAATTCCACCAAGACGGCTGTCCTGAGTCGTCATTGTGTGCGAAAATAGAATTGTTCCAAAAGGTGTTTGTGCGCTTGTCGCCGTGCTGCAGTCCGTTAATGGTCGCAGCGCTCAAGTCGAACAAGAAATCATGCGTGCAGGCCAGTCCGCGGATACCTATTTTCGGTCCAATGAACACATATAGATGACGAAATTGTTTGTCAATTTGGCGCGCGTCGGCACGCTGCTAGCCCTGCTGGTGGTTGCGGTCGGCGCTTGGGTGAGACTCACGGACGCCGGCCTTGGCTGTCCGGACTGGCCAGGCTGTTATGGCCAGTTGATCGTCCCCGAAGTACTGCCTGCGGAAGCCGCTTTAGACCCGAGCCTCGCTGCGCGGCCACTCGAGCCCGAGAAAGCGTGGAACGAAATGATCCACCGATATATGGCGTCTACGCTGGGGTTCATCTGTTTAGTTCTGGCTGGTCTGGCCTGGCGTAACCGGGCGCACCCCGATCAGCCAACTAAAGTGCCTTATACACTGCTCGCGCTGGTCATTTTCCAGGGTTTGCTGGGCATGTGGACAGTGACGCTACTGCTCAAGCCCGTCATCGTCGCCGCGCATTTGATCGGCGGCTTGAGCACCCTCTCGTTGTTGTTCTGGCTCAGTCGATTCAGGACGGCACCGATATGGTCTGGCGATAAGTTGAAGACTCTGGCAGTGGCCGCGACGGTCATGCTGGGCGTGCAGATTTTTCTCGGTGGGTGGACGAGCGCCAACTATGCGGCCCTTGCCTGTCCCGATTTTCCAACCTGTCAAACGCAATGGTGGCCGGAAATCGCGGATTTCGATGAAGGCTTTGTCATGTGGCGCGGCCTGGGCATCGACTACGAGGGCGGCGTGCTGGAGCATCCGGCAAGAGTGGCAATTCATTTCGTGCACCGCTTGGGCGCCGTGGTAGCGGCTATCTTATTGGCCTGGCTGGCAATCCGCTTGATCGCTCAGCCGTCGTCCAGGCCGGACGGAATCGCCATGGCGCTAGCGTTATTCGCGCAACTGTCTATTGGAATCGGTATCGTGTTGCTGGGTGTGCCTTTAT
>JAHEEO010000271.1 GCA_024640665.1 Rhodospirillales bacterium
ATGGTACCTATGGCTGCAGTTATGGCAGAACGATTTCGTTCAGAACGCACACGACACCGATGCCGATGGAATTTGATCCGCGCAAGGCGTTTGAAAAAATATTTGGCCGCGGAAAGAACGATGCGCAACGTCGCGAAGTATCGAACGACTATCGCAGTCTCCTTGACATGATAACCACCGAGGCTGCAGACCTGAAACGCACACTGGGCGCAGACGACCGATCCCTGGTCGACGATTACCTGGAAAGCGTCCGAGAAATTGAACGGCGCATCGAATTGCTTGGACAGCGGGACTTATCGGCAGTCGATTTGCCAGAAGTGCCAGTCGCCCGGCCCGATTTCGATTCTTTGTTGCACTTAATGTTTGATCTAATCGCTGCTGCCTTTCAGGCCAACATGACCCGAATCGCTAGTTTCATGATGGCGGCTGAAGTCAGCAACCAGCCCTATGCACACGTTGGCATTCCTGATGCGTTCCATCCGCTCTCGCATCACGCGGAGAATCGAGCGTCAATGGAAAAACTGGTCGTTGTGCAGCGCTATCACACGCAAGCGTTCGTTGAGTTCTTGGAAAAACTTCGATCGATTCCAGATGGCGATGGTGGATCTGTACTCGATAATTCAATATTTCTTTATGGCAGCAATATGAGCAACAGTAATTCCCACAATAACTTTCCCCTGCCAACGCTCGTTTTGGGGGGAGGTTCGGGTTCCATCAAGGGGCATCAGCATCTGCGCTATCCGGATCGGACACCCCTTGCAAATCTGCTTTTAACGCTGCTGGTTCGCGCCGGTGTACCGAGTGAGTCGATCGGTGACAGCACCGGTGAATTGAGCGAAGTCTAAGTCGTGCGTTCGGCCATTTTTCTACTTGCCGTTAGTCTTTGCGGTGCTGGTGCCGAAGGCGCTTTGCTCGATGCCGTGCGAATGAATGATGCGGCCGCCGCAGTTGCCGAAATTGAGCGCAATGTCAATGTTAATGAACTTCAAGCGGATGGAACGAGCGCGTTACATTGGGCTATATACAACGACAACCTTGAGCTTGTCGAACGACTGATCGACGCGGGCGCAAGCGTCGATGTCGTCAATGATTTTGGCTCGACACCAATGGCGGAGGCAGCCACCGTAGGCAATGCCGCGGTATTGCGAGCGCTGCTGGCCGCCGGCGCGGACGTAGAGTCGCCGGGCGCCGACGGTCAAACCCCATTGATGCTGCTGGCGCAAGGGGGCCATACCGAAGCGGCACAGCTGCTGTTGGACAGCGGTGCCGACGTGAACGCACGCGAATCATGGCGTGGGCAGACTGCACTCATGTGGGCGGCGGCTCAGCAGCAGGCGCCCATGGTCGAGCTCTTGATTGCCAACGGGGCAGCAGTTGATGCACGCTCCAATGTCAACGAGTGGGAACGACAGGTTACCGGCGAGCCGCGGCGGATGTACCGGCCTTTCGGCGGCCTGACGCCGTTACTGTTTGCAGCCCGCGAGGGCTGCCTGGAGTGCGCTAGAGCGCTGATCGACGGCGGAGCAAATATCGATCTCGCCGATCCGAAGAACGTAACACCACTGTTCTTGTCAATCGATAATTTTCATTTCGATGTGGCGAAGCTGCTATTGGAAGCAGGCGCCAATCCTAATAAATGGGATTGGTTAGGAAGAACGCCGCTTTACTCTGCCGTCGACGTCAACACGCTGCCGCGAGGCGGACGTCCAGACCGCCCGTCAACCGATGCAACCTCCAGCATTGGGATTATCGAAATGCTCCTCGAAGCCGGGGCCAATCCTAACGCCCAGCTGAAGATGCATCCCTTATGGCGCCATATTGGCGATGATCGAGGCTGCGACAACCTGTTAACGATAGGCACGACGGCTTTACTGCGGGCTGCCAAGACCTTCGATGTGCCGGCAATGCGGTTGTTGGTCGAGCATGGTGCGAACATCGAGTTGCCCAATATCGGCGGGATTACGCCAGTGATGGCAGCGGCTGGATTTGGATCGGTCGAGTGTGATCCGCGGGGATACGGCGGCGGAATACCGCACTATCTTACCGTCGACGTCGAGGCCAACTCTATCGCTGCTCTGGAAATTTTGTTGGATGCCGGGGCACTGATCAACGCGCGGACAACTGCCTCGAGCGGAGCCGCAAATAGCGCCGGAAGAACGGCGCTTTTTGGCGCGGCGTTTTGGGGCTGGAATGAAGTCGTGCAATTGCTCGTCGACCACGGCGCGAGAATCGACGTTGCGGATTCAACAGGTCTAACGCCAGTCGATGCGGCACTCGGACGGGCTGGCGGGCACGGTCGTGGTGCGACGATCGAAGTTTTTGAAGATACCGCTGAGTTACTCGAGACGCTGTGCGAAGCGCAAGCCGAGTGCAACTTATCCGCACCGCAAACTTTCCAATAGCCGCGAGTTGCCGATCCAAGCAAAAAAAATGGCGGCCCGAAGGCCGCCATCATTTTTAGCTATCTACGAGGAGGAGGGTCAGGCCGAAGCCTGATTCCAACTCGCGGCTTGAGGTCTAAAACTCGAAGCCCAGTGATACGCCAACTTCCCGTGAGCGGCCAACGATAGAGAAATCGTAGCCCCACGTGTCGCGTGTATCGAAGCCGCCGTTGACGTAGAACTCGTCAGTCAGGTTCTTGCCCCACACTTCGACACTGTAGTTGCGGTCGGCCGGCTCATAGACGAGACGCGCATTGAATATGCCGTATCCAGGCTCGAGCTTAGGCGTGCCGTCCGCGTTGATCTGCGTACGTTGATACGCCGCATCGCGCGAGTAGTCGCCTTGATAGCCATAGTTACCAACCAGCAAGATATGTCCGCCGTTACCCATTGGAATATCATAGGTGAGGCCAAGCATCGCGCTTTCCTCTGAGGCATACGCAAATGGTGCCCCGGGGAAGTTACCCGTGGTGCCATCGAAGAAGCCTGCCTGGATGTAGTTCGTGTCGATCAGACCAATGCCTGCGTTCAACTGCAAGTTATCGGTTGGCAGATAAACCAACTCAAACTCGAAGCCATCGGCTGTGCCCGAACCTTCGCCTGACTGATAAGGAAACGGCTGAGTGTTGCCGGCGGCATCGAACGGTAACAACGTCACGCGCATGTTATTCCATGTCGAATCAAAGTAGGTTGCGTTAAAGCGCAGTCGGCCGCCAAGCCAATCGGAGCGCAGGCCGAGCTCAACAGTCTCGATAATCTCGGGCTCATAGTTACAGACAACTTGTGTAGGCGTGACTCGGTCACTGCAGCCCGATGGAATGACCGAAGCCTCGCCAATCGTGACGGTCGGGTTGCTGGCGGACGTAAAGCCCTCGCCATAGGTTGCATACACCATCAAGTCATCTTTAGCCTGGTAGGAAACTCCGAACTTGTAGGTCTTGATAGTCGGCTGATCGGCATCCA
>JAHEEO010000080.1 GCA_024640665.1 Rhodospirillales bacterium
AGAGTTTTTCGGGAGCCGCAAAGGTGGTCGTTGTCGAACCCGCCGAGTCCATGACAACCGCCGCTGCGAATGCGCTGCTGAAGACGCTTGAAGAACCAACTGCCAAGACCATCCTGTTGTTGGTCAGTCACCGGCCCGGACAACTACCAGCCACTGTGCGAAGCCGTTGTCAGCAGTTGACGGTTCACCAGCCGGCAGCCGCTGATATGGCCGATTGGCTTGCTATGCCTGCGGATTCCGCCAAACGCCTCGATTCCGCGCAAATCAGCCGCATGCATGTCTCGCCGCTTGCGCTCGCACAGCTGCTTGAAACCGGCGTATTAGAGCGCCAGGCCCAGCTTAGTGAGCAGATCGCGGGAATAGGCGAGCGTACGGCAAGTCCAATCGCGGTGGCGGATGAGTGGGCAAAACTGGACGTAGATCACACTTTGGAATGGCTCAGCAGCGAACTGCGGGTTGCGATTCGTCAGCGATTCCTCGCTAACGCTTCGACCCTGATCACAGAATCGCGTTCGCCGACGTTGCATAATACTTTTCGAGGACTGGCCCTTCGGTCGCTTTTTGCGCGGCTCGATGAGGCTGAAACACTGCGCAATCAGCTTGCTGGTGGAATCAATATCCAGTTGGCGCTGCGCGCATTGTTACTCGGTTTTCGTCCAGACAAGGAATGAACGTGAATAAGCCTGGGCTTCTCACACTCACAATTAAAGATAAAAGTGCGCTCTACTTGGCGTATATGCCTTTTGTGCGCAATGGCGGGTTGTTTATTCCAACCAATTCCAGCTATCGGCTTGGCGATGAAGTCTTTATGTTGTTGAGCGTGATGGGCGAAGAAGAAAAGATACCGGTCGCTGGCCGCGTTATCTGGATAACCCCAAAAGGCGCGCAAGGCAAGCGCACGGCCGGCATTGGCGTACAGTTCAGCGAACAAGATCAGGGCAACACACAAAAGAGAATCGAAAACTATCTAGCTGGCGCGCTTGGCGGCGACAAACCGACTCATACGATTTAGTCCGGCAGCTGCGCTAGGGCGTCGGCTTCGAATGGGCGCCGGAATTCTGGGGATTGCGGCCCACAGAACGGGCACCCAGACCGGGATAACAGCTAGCTTTGAGAGACGATTTTTTGCAGCGAAGTATGGTTGAGTCCGCCGCTGAGGACATGGGTTTGAAAGCCCCGTCCATTCAATATGAAAGCGGCTGCAGAACTACGCCGCCCTGTATCGCAGCACACGACATATGGCACGCTGGTATCAAGCGTCTTGAGTTTCAAGCGAATGAAGTAAAGCGGCACATTGACGGCGTCATCGTTGTGATAGGCCTCAAACTCGCTGGGTAAGCGCACGTCCAGCCATTTACCGCCACTGGCCACAATTTGTTCTGCACGCTCGAGATCCACCCAATCAAGCATGGGTTCATTGAGCAGCGTTTGAAAATCTTCGTTTGCGAGCCTCATCAGTGAACCATCGGTCGCCATGACAACTGTCGCGTTGCGCTTGGATTCCGAGATGAGCGCTTCTTCACCGAAAGTATCGCCCACCTCGAGCTCCGCCAACCGAATGCCCTCTTTGTTGAGCGGCGTTTCCCGCGTAACGACGCAACTGCCGCGCGTGATAATGTAGAAATAGTCGCCATCGTCACCTTGTTTGATGACAACGTCGCCCGCGCGCACGTTTACCTGCTGCAAGCGCATGAATATCGCCTGAATGTTTGCCGGCGGTATCTTATGAAAGGCCTTGGTTTGCAGCAGAATCGTCATCCAATCGTCGCTGGCTTCTGCAAACTCGTCGCCCAGCGCAGCCACTTCGTAAGAGCCCGTTTGGTCCCATGTCAGCATGACGTCTAGCAGGTCGCTGTCGAGCACAATGTATTCAATAGGGGTGGTTGCCTTTACCGTACACCGGCGTGGCAACTGTGGCGAAAGCGGATGCATCGACGATGTGCTTCCGCCCGTGACGGTGCTCACAATTTCGCCATCTTTCTCCAGCGAAACAGTACCCGCCAGGACGTAAACCGTGATCTTCTTGGAGTCGCCGGCACGAAACAACACAGTTCCAGCTGGCGCCTGAAGAATTTCGGTCTTCTTAACCAGCGCAGTGAGGTTGTCCTGCTTCAGGCCGTCGAGTGGCGACAGCTCTTCGAGCTGGGCGATACTGATTGGCTTACCCATAAGTGATGGCCGTTGAAAACATAGAAAAGGCGTTGAACTGTTTGATTTCGCGCGGCGCGCAGTCTAACACAGGAGTCAGGTCCTCCAGTATTGCGCACTTCACGTCTTGAGCGCGTCCCAACCAGGCCGCGGCTTGAAGTGTTCGCCATACTTTTCGGCCAGCGCCGTTAGCTGCGCAACGATAGATTCGACCCCTCTGACCCTTGCATAGTGGAGCGGGCCGCCCCGAAATGGTGCAAAACCGGTACCAAAGATAACACCGGCATCGACCAGGTCCGGGTCGTCGACGACGCCTTCCTCGACGCAGGCAACGCATTCATTTAGAAGCGGCAGAATGAGACGGTCCTGGAGTTCTTGATCAAACTGTGCGGCCGGACCTGGACGCTTCTGCACCTTGCCATCTGCGTACACGTAGAATCCTTCTCCAGACTTTTTGCCCAGTTTACCGCTTTCGACCATGTCGATGAGTTCCTGCGGCGGCTCTGCACGCAATGTCTCGCTCAGAATTCGGGCGACATGCAGCGCGACGTCGAGGCCGACTTGATCGGCAAGCTCAACCGGGCCTACGGGCATACCGAAAGCCACCGCGGCTGCATCAATGGCCTCGATTGAATAGCCATCGGAGCGCGCCCGAAGGGCTTCGAGCATGTACGGGAGCAGCACGCGATTGACGACAAACCCTGGCGCGCTCCGGCAGGGCAACGGCAGTTTGTCTATCTGAGTAACAAAGGCCGTCGCACGTGTGATGACATCTGTGTCGGTGTTTTCTCCATGAATAACTTCAACGAGTGGAAGCTTGGCAACCGGGTTGAAAAAGTGGAGCCCAACCAAGCGTTCCGGTGCCTGCAACGTTGCGGCCATATCTTCGATTCGCAGGCTCGATGTATTGCTAGCCAAAATTGTATTTGGCATTGCGGTCGATTCAACAGCGCTGAATACTTTCTGCTTAATATCGAGACGTTCGACAATCGCTTCGATAACGACGTCGGCATCCGCCTGGCCAGCGCCGGACCCGTCACTGCGTAAGCGTGCCTTTGCCGCGTCGGCCGCACCGGGTGCCTTGAGCTGCTTTGCAAAGAGTTTCGACGCGCGAGTCTGTGCTGTTTCAATTGCTTCAGGAGCCTGGTCCTGAAGTGTTACTTCTAAACCTCGAAGTGCACACCAGCTGGCGATATCTCCGCCCATTACACCTGCACCGATAACATGCACGCGCTTAACATCTTTAGATTTCGGCGCCAGATTCTTCAGCTGTTCTCGAAGCCTATACACCCTGACCAAATTCCGGCTTGTTTCGGTAACGAATAGTTGACCGATAGAATTTGCTTCGGCTTTGTATGCTTGTTTACCTTTACCGCCGTAGCGAACCCATAAGTCGAGCATTGCGTATGGTGCAGGGTAGTGACTCGGATTGGCTCGACGTGAGACTTGCGCGCGCACCTGCTTCGCGATAAATGGGCGCACGAGTTTGAGGTTGAGTATTCGCTGAACCAGGCCGGCCTTCTGCTTGCGTGGCCGCGATAACAATATCTGCTTGGCGGCATCCAATAAAGAGTTCGCCGATGTGAGCTGGTCGACCAGGCCAGCCCGCTTTGCTTCTACGGCAGAGAGGAGTCGACCTGAGAGTATCAGGTCGAGCGCGCGCTGAGGGCCCAGCAGTGCCACCGTTCGAATAGTGCCGCCGAACCCGGGTTGGATGCCCAGTTGCACCTCAGGCAGCCCAAGGCGGCGATCATAGGATTCGATTGCCACCCGATAGTCGCAGGCAAGCGCAAGTTCGAGCCCGCCGCCCAATGCAAATCCATTGATGGCTGCAACACTGGGAATTTCGAGGTCTTCAATTTTTTGCAGAATGCGTTGGCCGTCAGCGGCCAGTCGCGCACCTGCTTCAGCAGTGTCGATGTGGTCGAACTCGCTTATGTCGGCGCCAAATACGAACCCCGAAGATTTGGCCGAAGCAATGATCAGGCCGCGTGCGCTGGAATCACTTGCAACAGTGTCCAGTAAGGTATCCAGTTCGGCTAGCACTTCGTGCGACAGTACGTTGCTGCTTGCATCGGCTTTGTCCAATGCCAGGCAGATGACTTGCTCCGAGTCTTTCTCGACATTCCAATGGCGAAACTGCTGCGAATTATTTTCGATCACCGTTTCCTAACTCCCAAAGAAGGGGCTGCAGTTACGCAGCTTCCTGTGATTTCTTGCTGTCGATTTCGAAGTCGCAGATTAATGGCAGGTGATCTGAAAAGGCGACATTAGGAATCGAAAAATTGGTGACCGTAATGCCCTTGCTGTACAGGACAAAATCGAGTTCTTTGCGGGGCGCGTGGCTTGGGTACGATGGCTGACTATTTAGATTCGCGCTGCGCAATCCGGTGGCCTTCATAAACAAAAATATTTCGTGTTCGCCCCAAAACGTGTTGAAGTCCCCAGCAATAATCACCGGTTTGTTGGTTTTCTCAACAAGGTCGTGCAGAGAACGCAGTTGGCCTTGCCTGTGGCGATACTTGAGCGATAAATGCACAAGAAACACTGCACACTCTTCGAGTTCCAGTTCGATAATCAGGCGTTTAATGCCACTGTCAAAGTAGTGAAATCGCTCGCCGTGGACGCGCGGTGCAGCGAGTAGGGCGTTGCCCTGCTTTCTTACGATTGGCAGTCGCAAATTAAAAGAACTGGCGCCGTATTTGCATTGGTAGACAGAATAGTGGCCGATCGCCGATGCGATTTGCTCTGCTTGGTTTACCAACCGAGTGCGGATCGAACCAGTGTCGACCTCAACTAAGCCAACCAAGTCCGGATCTTGTTGACGGATGAATTCCGTGATCTTGTCGAGGTTTTTTCGGTTGCCGAGAATATAGCCGGCGCCAGGTATTGGCCAATGGACAGACGTTCCCAGCCCGACGGCATAGCGTATGTTGTAGAGGAGTAATCGCATATGGTTAGTTTACCGAATCGTGCTGGGGTTTATTGCATATTCTTATGTGCCCAGGTACGGTCAGGCTCATGTCTCGATTGATGCTTGGTACGGACTGATGTCGCAAGAAAACCCCATACGAATATTTGTAACTCATTGTTTTTCTGCAAGCGATGACTATCTTCGTTTTTTCGAGTTTCTTGAGAGTTCCAAGAATTTCTTCTACAGAAATTGCAGCGATCCGGATGCTGTGACAGTCGGCGGCGGTACGGAGGCCCTGCGGGAAGAATTGCGGCGCCAAATCGCGCAGGCGGAGATTGTCATCGCGCTCGATAGCACCTATCAACAGAATAGAGATTTGCTGGTGTTTCAATTGAATGCCGCGCAAGCGAGCGACAAGCCGATCGTTGCCATGGAGCTTTATGGGCAAGTGATGGATATTGCTGATGAAGTCAAGAAACGAACCAACGCGGTGGCACCTTGGAATGAGCGCATGATGGTAGACATTATTCTGCGCGAAGCGAGACATGAAGCAACGAACCGATGGGATGTGATCGAATTCGAACTCTAGCCCGCGATGGCTAAACCGAGCGTCATCGCGCATCGGGGTGCGAGCGGCTATCTGCCGGAACATACCCAAGAGTCAAAAGTCCTGGCGCACGCCATGGGCGCAGATTTCCTGGAGCAAGACGTCATAGCTTCCCGTGACGGTGTCTTGATTGTCTTGCACGATATCTATCTCGATGCAGTCACCGATGTCGCACTCCGTTATCCGAACCGGGCGCGCGATGACGGCCATTTCTACGCCATTGACTTCGACTATGCAGAGATCCAGGCTCTGTCTGTGCATGAGCGCAGTAACGGTTCAAACGATGGGCCGTTGTTTCCTGGTCGATTTCCGCGCGAGCTCGGGCAGTTCAAGGTCGCGAGTCTAGAAGCGGAGATAGAGCTGGTGCAGGGCCTGAATTCGACGACAGGACGGGGCGCCGGCATTTACCCCGAGATCAAGGACCCGGCTTGGCATCATCAGCATGGCATCGACCTTGCTCGCTCAATGCTGACGTTGCTGCAAGCGAGTGGTTATTCGTCTGCAAGCGAGCAGATTTTTCTGCAGTGTTTCGATGCCACGGAACTACGCCGAGTGCGAAATGAATTGGGTGCGTCAATCCAGCTGGTACAACTCTTAGGTCGCGAGGACGATCACTCAGAATCTGCACTGCGTAAAATTTCCACCTATGCCGACGGCATTGGGCCATCTTATTTCGATCTGATAGAAGTGACGAACACTGGCATCAAGCCGTCCGCCCTGTGTTCGATCGCACATGACCTTGGCCTGGTAGTCCATCCATACACTTTCAGGCGCGATCAGCTGCCGCCGTTTGCAACGAGTTTTCCAGAGTTATTGCAGTTCTTTATGGCCGAAGTGGGCGTAGACGGCCTGTTTACAGACTTTACCGACATCGCGGTTGGCGTTCGGGACCGATTGAATCTAGACTAGCCATTAGGCTCGCGGTGGATCGTCCGAGGGGGAACCCTAATGAAATTCGTACAAAATCTCTATGCATCGACAATCGCTTTTGTGCCAAGAGTTCCATCGTCAATCGTTGCATCGCCCGTAATCTTGCCGCGAGTCGTTGCGGTGCTGATTGTTCTGAGCGGCATTGTGATGGCTCCCGCATCGGCTGTAGCCCAGTCAAAGCGCTGTCTCGACTCAAATTGCCTTAATAGTCGCCAAGTTCGAGATTTTGAAGTGATTGATCGCGGTACGCTGATCGTCTATGTCGGGCGCGAACGCTGCCCTTACAAGATTGAGGTTAGCGAGCTTTTCTGCGATCTCACGTACTTACCTGATGTTGCGTTTATCAGCGTGCGCGAGTGGCAGAGAAACTCGCGCGCTGGCAATTCCGATCTGAGTATTCCTGGCCCGGGCGGGTCCAGCAATCAATTGGCCTCAACACGTCGCGTATGCTCGTTTAATGCGTCGCAGTTCGCATTGGAGAGCTTTAGTTTCGCCGATATCGACCCCGGTGGTTCGTCGCAACTGCGGCCGCCGTGTGAAATCAGAGATATATCGGTGGTAACCGACAATGACCTGGTCGAGCTTTATGTCGACGAGAATCTGCTGCCGCCGCCGCCGCCAGTCGGCAATGGCGAAATATCGCGCGCTGAGGACGCAGCCCGGGAAGTTCAGCCGGAACCGGAGGCCGACTAGGATTGCTAACTAACTAGGGGCTAACTAAAAAGCGCTAACTAGCGGGGATAGCAGTTAGGTATGCGGCCAGCGTCTTGGGCCTCATTGAACACCTTTAGATTGCTGACGAGCAGCGGCACCATATCGTCTATCCGATCGTCTTCGCGCGGATGCGTCGACATCCATAATGGCGGCTTATTGCGGCCTTCGGATTCGAGTTTCATGTTTTGCCAAAGCGCTAAACCAGCGCGCGGATCGAATCCCGCTTGGGCCATGTATTTCAAACCGACAATATCCGCTTCGCTTTCTTGACGGCGCTGAAACGGCAACTGCAAGCCAATGGCGGCACCAAATTCGAAATAGTCGCGCGGTATGCCTGTGGCGGCTGAGCCAAGGATAGACACCGCCGTTGAGCGCTGGCCAGAGCGTGCGCGCTCGATCACGTGCCCTTCGGTCAAGTGCGCGATTTCGTGGCCCAGCACCGCCGCCAATGCGTCAGGTGTATCGGCTACTCGGAGGAGGCCCGAAAACACACTGATTTTCCCGCCCGGCAGCACAAATGCATTGAGTTCGTCGTTATCGAAAACAATGACTTCCCAGGCGAGTTCCTGCCATTCTGGGCCGAGTACGTTGATAAGCTCGTTGGCAATGCACTGAACGTAGCGCTGGGTGCGATCGTTACCAAACTGCGGATTGTGCTTCTTCATCATCAGCCATTCGGTACGCGACTGGCGCGTGATCTCGCGCTCAGAGACGATTAGCTGCGCCTGAGCCAGGCCGGCCAGAAATACCAGCGCGGCGCCAAGCAGGGTCAGGGAGACGCGGTTTGCTTTCATCATTACATCGTTCCGTTGGCAGTCGGATTATTGGCGACTATGCTTACTTAGAGTCGGTAAATGCCTAATTGTTCAGCATTTCGGCGACTCTAGCATAGGGGCAATGAATCTGCGCTGAATTAACGCCAAGGGTTGCCAGCGGAATTCGTCAGCCTCATTAAGTGCGATGAGCACCGCTAAAGCGTCCTTGAGAGTTAACTAGAGGGTACTTTAAATAGCATATTTAAATTATTGATTACTAAGGTTATTAATGGGGAATCATTTCACGCCCGCGGGGGCAGAAGCGTGGTCCATTAGGCACAGCCTATTTTAAGGTAGGATGCCTAGGTGCATTCAATACTTTGGGGGGTGACATGCATACCGCAGCTCAACTGTTAAAGTCGAAAGGCTACGACATCTGGTCGATATCACCGGATGCACTGATCATCGACGCAATCCAGGAAATGGCAGCCAAAGAAGCCGGCGCGCTGGTCGTCATGGAGAATGACAAGCTGGTCGGCATCATTAGCGAGAGAGACTATGCGCGTAAGGTGGCTCTCGATGGGCGTTCGTCTCGCGAATCGTTGGTTCGGGACATCATGTCGACGCATGTGCTTTGCGCCAGACCTGAGCAGACCGTCCAGGAATGCATGGCCATGATGAGTGAAAAACGGGCTCGGCATCTGCCGGTTGTCGATCACAAAAAGGTCATCGGCGTCATTTCGATCGGCGATTTGGTCAAACACATCATTGCCGAGCAGCAATTCGAGATAGAACAGCTGCTTTATTACGTTTCAAGCTAGCTGCCTACGGAGTATTGGCGTTTGACAGCCCTCTTCTTGGTTAATCCCTTAGTGCGCATAATGTATATTATGTTAAATAAGATAAATAAACTCTATAGGTCACATCCAGCAGCAATCCGGGCCGCCCCGCCAACGCTGATTTAGCTATTCGCTCGCGAGCTGGCTGAGGCGGTACTTTCACCATGATGTAGGTTCCATTCGGCGTACCAGCGTAGAAACGCTTCCGCAGGCAGCGGCTTCGAGATAGCAAATCCCTGGCCATAATGGGCGCCGAGGTCCGCCAGCTTATCCAATACCTCGAGCTGCTCAATGCCCTCTGCACAGGTCTGCAGTCCCAGACCTTTGGCCAGTTCGATCGTTGCCCGGACAATGGCGGAATCCTGGTTGTCTTCCATTTGCTGCAGAAACGACCGATCTATCTTCAGCTCTGCGACCGGCAAACGCCGCAGTTGTGCCAACGAAGAATGGCCCGTCCCAAAATCGTCAATTGAAAGCCGAAAACCGAGCTCATGGATGCAGGCAATGACTGACAGCGATTTAACGAGATTGTCCATGACGCTGCTTTCCGTCACTTCGAGCGTAATGTCGCCCGGCTTCACATCAGATTGCCGCACGAGATCCAGCAGGAAATACGGCAGATTCTCATCCAGGACATCGTCAGCGGAGATATTCACTGCAATGCCGATGGATATGCCGTGCTTTCGCCACACCTGACACTCGGCAATTGCAGCTTTCAATACCCAGCGCGTCAGCAATGCGATGGTTCCTGCCTGTTCGAGTGCATTTATGAATTCGAATGGCGGAATCATGCCGAGCTCGGGATGCCGCCAACGTACGAGTGCCTCGGCACCGCAGATTTCGCGCGTGCGGCAATTTACTTTAGGTTGAAAGTGCAGTTCCAATTCACCTTCATCCAAGGCGCGCGGCAGTTCGCCGATAAGTCTTATTTGTTTTAGCGCCTGGTCTTCCTGCCTGGGTTGATAATGAACAACGACATCGTGCTGGACAACGGCTTCGGCACGGGCGATCGCCGCCCGATAAAGCAGCGCATGAGACTCATCTGCGTGATCGGGATAGATTGTCACGCCTGCGCGAAGCTGTAATGAGAACTTAGCACCATCGATTTCAAGGCCCTCCTGCAATCGTCGATCTACCCCCAGCAAAAAATCCACGATCTCTTGATCTTGAGTGCTATCAATCAGCACAACAAACTCATATCCATGAACATGGCCCAGAAAGTTTGCGCCCTGTAGATTCGCCAGCAGAATTTGGCCAAGCTTGCTGATCACACGGTCATTGACCTCATGACCGAGCGAAGTAACGAGGCCACTGAATCGATCCACTGTCAGGCTTGCAACGTGGAAAGCGCGGCCCTCCTCCATCCATGTTTCCAATTTCGAAATCACCAAAGCCCGGTTCGGTAATCCAGTGAGACTGTCATGGTGTGCACTGTGAAAAATTTCCGCTTCGCGTTCTGCAATAGCCGTCTGCATCGCGTTGAATCCAGCGGCTAATTCTCCCAGCTCATCGTTTTCTTCGGTGCTGATTCTCTCGGTGTAAACACCGGCCTTTATGCGGCGTGCCGCAGATGCCAGTTTGTCGACTGGCTTGGTGACCATCCCGGCTATCCAAAAAGCGGCGAGCGATGCAATTACCAGCGAAAGCCCAGTGATCGCCAGAATGATGAGTCGAATATTCTTGTAGGAAGCCAATGCATCTGTCACCGGCAGTTGCAGAGCTGCATAAAGTCCATCTGAACCAGTACCAAAAGGTGCAAGCAGCGTCACATACTCGTGCAGCAGATCCATTTCGCTGGCGGTACTGATCGGCAGGCGATCCAGCCTGCGAATTTCCTCTAGTGACGATGCAAGTTGCTCTGCCGGCAGCGTTGACGCATAGCTTTGGAAGGTATCTTCGGCCAAGCGACCGACGGTGACGCTGAGACCGGTCAACGTGCCTAAATACTGCACTAACTCTGCATCGATCTCGAAGGCGAGTAGAACGCGTGCAACCGGCAAAGGCGATCGAACAAATACACTGACTGTCTGAAAGGCCTTGCCGTCGATAATCAGCACGGAATGCTCATCTGCGGATTGAGGCGCGTCGAGTTGCACCTGCTGCACGCTGCTTTCCAATGACGAAGCGACATCCAACGTACTCGCTAAAACACTGCCATCCAGCGATAACAGCATTGCGAAGTCTGCGTCTCCGCGACGCGCATGGTTTTGCAATGCAGAGCGAATCGTCGGCTTATCACCGCTTGCGGTTGCCTCGCGGAATCCATAGTCAGCAACGATGACCGAAGCCGTAGTCAGCAGTTGCTGCCTGCGGTTATCCATGAACTCCGTGAGTACGGTACCGGCAAGTTTCACGGATCGTGTCGCCTGCGCGTCGCTGTCGGTCCGAATGACTCGAAGTACGGGAAATAGTGTTACGAGCTGAATTGCAACAACCATTGCAAGTGCAAATAGTAGGATCTTCTGTCTAAATCGTAACCGATGCATGGAGCGACACTTTTGCGAATGAGCGTGACAACTGTCTGAAACTAGGCATGTTATCGGTGAGTCTGCATGACGAGTGGGCACTCCGTCACAGTTGCAGGGCACACACTCCTACTAGAATCGGAATGTGTTACAGAAGCATCAAATAATCACGGCTGTCGCCATGGCGAGTTCCCTGTGCTTGTTCTGTGGTGACGCATTTGCTACCGAAGGACTGCTTACGCTACTCGATCGCAAAGGCGACACCGTTTCCAATGTAGTGGTCTATGCAATGCCACAGGTTCCGGTTGACGTCACTCTGACGCCATCGCCTGCGGTTGCAACCATGGAGCAAATCGACAACCGGTTCGTGCCGCATGTGCTGGTTGTTCAGACGGGCACGCTGGTTGCCTTTCCGAACAATGATTCAGTTAGTCACCATGTCTATTCGTTTTCAGAGTCGAAACAGTTCGAGCTCGATCTGTATCGCGGCAACATCTATACGCCGGAGTTGTTTGATAAGCCGGGCTTGGTTGTCCTGGGATG
>JAHEEO010000081.1 GCA_024640665.1 Rhodospirillales bacterium
AGATTTCGGTGATGGGACGCAATACTCAGGGTGTGCGACTCATTCGGTTGGACGACGAAGATCTTCTGGTGCGCATAGAACGCGTGGCGGCGCTGGATTCTGACGAAGACGAAGACGAAGACGAAGGCGAAGCGGACGGCGCTGCTGCCACCGAGACCACCGCGGCGGAAGCGCACGCTGACAGCGACGCAGCCGAGGAAGGCACAGACAACGACTAATTGCGGATTACAGCGTCATGACTGCCGAGAGAATATTTAATTTTGCCGCCGGACCTGCAGCCTTGCCTGAGCCCGTATTGGTGCGTGCTCAAGCGGAACTGCTGAATTGGAAGGGCCTGGGCATGTCTGTAATGGAAGTCAGTCATAGAGGCGCTGATTTCGTTGCTTATGCGGAGCAAAGCGAGCTCAATTTTCGTTCACTGCTCAGCATTCCAGACAACTATAAAGTGCTCTTTTTGCCCGGCGGCGCGACACTCCAGTTTGCTTCCGTACCCCTCAATCTCACGCAGCCAGGCGACAGTGCGGATTACGTGCTTACGGGCAGTTGGGGCAAGAAGGCCAAGTCGGAGGCTGAACGGTACATCACGGTCAATGTTGCTGCCGATACAGCAGCGTCAAGTTACACAACTATTCCACCGGTTGCTGAATGGGCGCTTTCGCCTGATGCGAAATATGTCCATTACACGCCCAACGAAACGATCCATGGTGTGGAGTTTCACGATATTCCAGATGTCGGCGATACGCCGCTTGTTGCGGACATGTCGTCAACCATACTGTCGCGACCGCTTGATATCGCTCGCTTCGGGGTGATCTATGCGGGTGCGCAAAAGAATATTGGTCCCGCCGGTTTGGGAATTGTCATCGTGCGCGATGATTTATTGGGCCACGCACGCCGAGAAACACCGGGCATCGTTGATTTCAAGACGATGGCCGATTCCGACTCAATGTGGAATACACCACCGACGTTTGCCTGGTATTTGGCTGGACTCGTGTTCGATTGGCTAATCGAAGAGGGCGGCGTCCAGGCGATGGAGCAAAGAAATTCCGCGAAGGCGGCTAAATTGTATGCATGCATCGACGCGTCAGATTTCTATACCAATAGAGTAGACGTTCATTGCCGCTCGCGGATGAACGTGCCGTTTACCCTGAAAGACCCATCGCTTGATCAGCGTTTTCTCGAAGAATCCAAGGCAGCCGGCCTTGCCAATTTGAAAGGCCACCGGATGGTGGGCGGTATGCGCGCAAGTATCTATAACGCCGTACCCGAAGCTGCGGTAGATGCACTCATTGGCTTCATGCAAGATTTCGAAAAGCGTGTCGGGTAGCAGATTGTCATGACCGTCCTATTTAGAATTCGCACGCTTAATAACATCGCGGTTGAAGGGCTGCGTCGTTTGCCTAGAAGTCATTACGAAGTGGCATCGGAAATCTCCGAGCCGGATGCCTATTTGGTTCGGTCCTACAACATGCACGAGCTTGAATTTCCAAGTAGCACATTGGCAGTTGCGCGAGCGGGCGCCGGCGTCAATAACATCCCGGTAGTAGGGCTCGGTGAGCGGGGTATTCCGGTGTTCAACGCGCCGGGCGCCAACGCCAACGCAGTTAAGGAACTGGTGCTTGGCGGCATATTTATGGCGGCTAGAAACCTGGAAAAAGCCACCCGGTATGTGCGTGCACTTGATGTACCGGACGAAGCGCTTAGTAAGGCAGTCGAGCAGGCCAAGAAGCAGTTTGTTGGTTTCGAATTGCCGGGACGAACCTTAGGTGTGGTTGGCCTCGGCGCAATTGGTGTGGAAGTCGCCAATGCAGCCCTCGGCCTGGGGATGAAAGTGGTAGGCTTTGATCCATCCATTACGGTGCAGCGCGCCTGGCAGTTGTCGGCAGGTGTGAAGAAAGCTCCAAACCTCGACGACTTGTTCAGTCGCGCAGATATTGTCACCGTTCACGTTCCACTCGTTCCTGAAACTCAGGGCTTAGTTAGCAAAGAACGTTTACGCGTCATGCGCCGCGGTTCAGTCGTTTTGAACTTTGCTCGTGACGGCATCGTAGATACGGGTGCGATAGTCCAAGCGTTGGATGACGGTAGAGTTGGCACCTATGTCACGGATTTCCCATCCAACCAACTGCGCGGCAGAGATGACGTCATCAGTCTGCCGCATCTTGGTGCTTCAACTCATGAGGCTGAAGAGAATTCAGCGGTCATGGTTGTTGAAAACCTAAGATCGTTTCTTGAGGACGGCATCGTGCGTAATAGCGTGAACTTTCCGGAAACTGTCCTCGAAAGAACTCGGCCGCATCGACTCGCTATTCCACATCGCAATATTCCCAATATGGTGGCGCAGATTCTGACCAGCCTGGCGCAGGAAAATATCAATATCGCCGATCTGCTTAATCGTTCTCGTGGCGAACTTTCATACACAATTGTTGATATCGATTCCCCCGCGAGTTCCGATACGGTAAATCGTATTCGTGCGATAGATGGGATACTGTCCGTTCGTGTGATGCCAATCATTCAGCCGTAACTATGGGTAAGCAGCAAGACACAAACGATTCCGAGGCGCTGGGCGATCTCCGTGACCAAATCGACAGTATCGATTCGGAAATTCAAACACTGATTGCGGCGCGCGCACGAACGGCAAAGGAAATCGGAGAACGTAAAGGCAGCATTGCCGCGGTAGATTTTTATCGGCCTGAGCGTGAAGCCCAAGTATTGCGAAAGGTAATCGAACGCAATGCCGGGCCGCTCAGCGACGAAGAAATGGTGCGCGTATTTCGCGAAGTAATGTCCGCTTGTCTGGCGCAAGAAGAGCCGCTGAAAGTGGCATACCTCGGTCCCGAAGGTACTTTCACCCATCAAGCTGTAACCAAGCATTTTGGTCATTCCGTTAAAGCCTTGTCGGTTGCGACGATCAACGAGATTTTCCAAGAGGTCGAGGCGGGTTCGGCCGACTTTGGCATTGCCCCTGTCGAAAACTCGACGGAGGGAACGGTCAATCACACATTGGACATGTTTCTTACTTCGCCGTTAAAGATATGCGGTGAAGCAGAGTTGCGCATTCATCAACATTTAATGGGCCGAATGAGTGAGCTTGGACAGATTGAGCGGATTTGTTCGCATTCGCAGTCTCTCGCACAGTGCCGCAGTTGGTTGGCACAGTATCTCCCGAGAGTTGAACTCATTCCGGTTTCCAGCAATGCTGAGGCGGCTCGGCGGGCGCGAGATGAAGACGGTACAGCTGCCTTAGCAGGCGATGCCGCCGCAGACGTTTATTCTTTGAATATTCTGTTTCGCGATGTGGAGGACCAAGGCGACAATACAACCCGGTTCTTGGTCATTGGTAGAAAATTGTTCCCCCCCAGCGGTCAAGATAAGACCTCTTTGTTGCTGTCTTCCGGGCGAGAACAAGGTCCGGGCATGCTGTTGAGCTTGTTAGAGCCCCTGGCCAAGTACGGCATCAACATGACGCGAATCGAATCGCGGCCTTCGCGGCGCAAGAAATGGGATTACGTATTTTTCGTCGATGTCGATGGCCATGCAGACGAAGTTCCGTTGAAGGATGCGCTTGAAGAAGTGAAAGCCCACACAGATTTATTCCGAGTCCTGGGCTCATACCCAAAAGCTGTGCTGTAGCGAACGGTGCAGAGCAGCAAGCAGTGATTTCATCCCTCAGCCGGTTTCGTGTCATACCAAGCGCAGGTGTAGCCGGCACCATTGTTATTCCAGGCGATAAGTCGATATCTCATCGTGCGCTGATGTTGGCAGCGTTGGCCGAAGGGCCGTCGCGAATTACCGGCTTCCTGCGCGGCGATGATTGTTTGGCGACGCTCACGGCGCTTCGTGTTATGGGTGTCGTTTGTGAAGAGTCCGGGCGCGACGAAGTAGTAGTTAAGGGCATGGGCTTGCGGGGTCTGAAGGCGCCGGCGAACGATTTGGACTTCGGAAATTCGGGAACCGCGATGCGTCTGATGGCCGGCCTGCTGAGCGCCCAGTCGTTTCCGTCCACGCTTGTCGGCGATGCTTCTTTGATGCAGCGGCCCATGGAACGAGTTGCTGTGCCATTGCGGCTCATGGGCGCGAATGTAGCAACTGTGGACGGCAAGCCACCCATCAAGATAACGCCCAGTGCCGGACTTCGTGCCATTGAATACGAATTGCCGGTTGCCAGTGCGCAGGTGAAATCTGCCGTGCTGCTTGCCGGTTTGTACGCTCAGGGAGAGACGCGCACCACATGTTCGGCAGTGACTCGGGATCACACTGAGCGAATGTTGGCCGGCATGGGTGTCGATGTGCGCAGCAGTCAACGCGATCACTCCGCGAGTGTTGTGGGGCCGGCACGGCTTACTGCGCGCAACTTAATTGTGCCGGGGGATTTTTCCTCAGCCGCATTTTTTATCGTCGCTGGACTGATTGCGGGGCAATCGCCGCTGAAGTTGCTCAACGTCGGGGTTAATCCGACTCGCATTGGTTTGCTGCATATATTGAGACAGATGGGCGCTCGAATAGACATGGCCAATGAACGCGATGCCGGGGGTGAGCCTGTTGCAGATCTGATCGTGTATCGCAGCGAATTGCGGGGCATTGAAGTGCCAGCCGAGCATGTCGCCTCCGCAATCGACGAGTTTCCCATTTTATTTGTAGCAGCGGCATCGGCTATGGGCACAACGCGCGTGCGTGGCGCGTCCGAGCTGCGCCACAAGGAAAGCGATCGGCTTGCGGCAATGGCTGCGGCGTTGCATGCGGTGGGTGTCAATGCCGAAGAAACTGCCGACGGCATGGACGTCACTGGCAGTTCCATCAGCGGCGGCCGGGTGGACAGCCTCGGCGATCATCGAATCGCGATGGCAATGGCGGTGGCCGGCTTGCGCGCTGCGGGTGAAATTGAAGTGCTCAATACCGAGCCGGTTGCGACGTCCTTTCCGGGCTTTGTTGCCGCCGCCCGCTCTGCCGGCATCGACATCTCCGCGGATTAGCCGATCTGCAATGAATACTGAAGCCGTAACGGTAATCACTATTGATGGGCCAAGCAGTTCAGGGAAGGGCACCGTTGCACGGTTGCTGGCGGGCCGGCTGGGGTGGCGCTATTTGGATAGCGGCGCCCTCTATCGAACAGTGGCGGTGGCCGCGCTCGCCGAGGGTGTATCGCTGGACGCTGAAGATCGCCTTGCGGACATCGCTAAAGCGCTGGATATTCAGTTTCGTGACAGCGATGGCGATCAACACGTGTTCTTGGAAGATCGCTGCATAGATGCCGAAATTCGCGCGGAAACCACCGGTGACGCCGCTTCGCAGGTGGCCAGGCATGCGGCTGTGCGGGAGGCGTTGTTGGGTCGTCAACGGCAGTTTGCTGAGTCGCCCGGTCTGGTGGCTGACGGGCGCGATATGGGAACTGTGGTTTTCCCGCATGCCAGACATAAGTTCTATCTGACGGCTTCCGCGGACGAACGCGCGATGAGGCGTCATAAGCAGTTGAATGAAAAGGGTATTGGTGTTAGCCTGCCCGCCCTCGCGAAGGATATAGCAGAAAGAGACTTGCGAGATTCGAGTAGGGCTACTGCGCCGCTGCGGCCAGCCGATGATGCAGTAACGATAGACTCAACAGAGCTCAGCGCAGTTGAGGTTGTGGCACAAATATTGTCGCATCTCGCAGACGCCGGAATTGTGGCCGTTGGCAAAAAGACTTAGGTGTATCGACCGGACGTCGATGCAATTAATTGGTTGACCGTTGTGGCAGGACGCCAGATACGGAAATGGTAAAAAATACATGAGTGAATCTTTCGCGGAGATGTTCGAAGCGAGCATTGCGAACCAGCAGATTAAACCTGGCGCAATCCTGATGGGTACTGTCGTTGACGTCAATTCTGATGTCGTGATTATCAACGCAGGGCTGAAGTCCGAAGCGGTCATTCCGACCAGTCAGTTTCTAGATGATGACGGTAGTCTTGAAGTAGACGTTGGTGACGAGGTAGAAGTTGCCCTCGATACCGTAGAAGACGGCTATGGCGAAACCCGTCTCTCGCGTGAAAAAGCAAAACGCATGCGTACCTGGGTGCGCTTGGAAGAAGCCTTCCAGAATGGCGACATCGTCAAGGGCATGATCAACGGCCGGGTTCGCGGTGGATTTACCGTCGATATCGAATTCGTGCGCGCTTTCTTGCCAGGGTCGCTGGTCGATGTACGGCCCGTCCGCGATCCTATTGCGCTAGAAGGCTCGACGCTTGAATTCAAAGTCATCAAGCTCGACCAAAAACGCAATAACGTCGTGGTCTCTCGACGCGCAGTCGTTGAAGAAGAGTACAGTGCAGATCGCGAGGAGTTGCTCAAGAATCTTCAAGAAGGAACGGTACTCAAGGGTATCGTCAAGAATCTGACGGATTACGGTGCTTTCGTAGATCTGGGCGGCATTGATGGGCTCCTGCACATCACTGACATGGCCTGGAAGCGCGTCAAGCATCCGTCTGAAGTTGTATCAGTCGGACAAGAACTCGAAGTTCGCGTGCTCAAATTCGACCGCGAGCGTAATCGTGTTTCACTGGGGCTCAAGCAATTGGGCGCAGATCCTTGGTCCGACCTGAGTCGTCGATACCCGCCCACCACTCGAATCTTCGGGAAAGTGACGAACATCGCCGATTACGGATGTTTCGTCGAAATTGAAGAAGGCGTTGAAGGGTTGGTTCACGTTTCGGAAATGGATTGGACCAACAAGAACGTCAACCCACACAAAGTCGTGCAGATTGGCGATGAAGTTGAGGTTATGGTTCTTGAAATCGACGAAGATCGTCGCCGCATTTCGCTCGGTTTGAAACAATGTCAATCGAATCCTTGGAATGAATTTGCCGTCAACTATAACAAGGGCGACAAAGTCTCTGGTCAGATCAAATCAATTACCGACTTTGGCGTATTTATTGGGCTTCCGGGCGGGATAGATGGGCTCGTCCATCTCTCAGATTTGTCGTGGGAGTTGGCCGGCGAAGAGGCTGTTCGCAATTATCAGAAGGGCGAAGAGCTGGAAACCACCGTATTGGCAATCGATCCAGAACGAGAGCGTATTTCACTCGGTGTGAAACAGCTCGACAAAGATCCGATGTCAGTATTTCTTGCACAGTATCCGAAGGGCAGCATTGTTAAAGGCATCGTTCGCGAAGTCGATGCGAAAATGGCAATGATCGAGCTCGACGACGGCGTGATGGGACAGTTACGAGCATCAGAAATCGGCAGAGACCGGGTTGAGGATGCGCGAACAGAACTGCATGTCGACGATGAAGTCGAGGCTAAGTTCATTGGCTTAGACCGAAAGACTCGGATCGTCTCGCTGTCCATCAAAGCGAAGGATGCGCATGAAGAGGCGGAAGCTGTGCAGAGCTACAAGTCTGAGACAAGTAAAACCGGCGGGTCGACGACTTTGGGAGACTTGCTCAAGGAGCAGATGGGTCCGGAATAGGCGGATATCGCCGGGACGGATGTTGTTTGGGTCGGTAAAGGGGTAACCACCCATGACGAAATCAGAATTGATCGAATCAATTGCGCAAACGCAGAAGCATTTGCCCGCAAAAGACGTCGAATTGGCCGTTAAGCACATTCTCGAATTGATGAGTGAGGCTTTAGCGAGTGGTGAACGAATTGAGATTCGCGGTTTCGGTAGCTTTTCATTGCACTACCGTCCACCGCGGATGGGGCGAAACCCCAAAACGGGTGAGCCGGTCGCATTGGCCGGCAAGCACGTTCCGCATTTCAAGCCCGGCAAGGACCTGCGTGACCGCGTAAACGATTCGCGACATCTACCAGTGCGCAGTTAGCCGCACTTTTTTGCAATCGCCACAGATCAAAGATTGAGAGGGCGAGAATGTGACTACGCTGCGCAAATTGCTCTATGTGACCTTGCTGGGTCTGCTCGTTTGCGTTGCCGCTGTATTTGCATACAACAATCCTGAGCCAGTGGCTCTGGATGTCGGCTTGGCCCGATTCGAAGATATTTCGCTAACACTTGCTCTCGCTTGTGCTTTTGGCGTCGGTTGGTTGTTTGGACTGGCGACGGCCGGGCTCGCTTTATTGCGAATGACGCGAGAACGCAGTCGGATCAAGCGAGCACTGCGTGTCGCGGAAACGGAAGTGAGTAGCCTTCGGAATTTGCCCATAAGCGATGCCAACTGAATCCGCGTTTTTTCTTGCCGCACTGTTTGTCTTAATGGCAGCCATCGGATGGGGCTTGCGGCATCTAGCCGATCGCGATCGCGACAACTCGCCGCCCACGCGAGTCAGCGCTGATTACATGCGCGGTTTGAATCTGGTGCTGAGTCGACGCACCGACGAAGCGCTCGAGTTGTTCGTACAAATGGCTAAGGTGGATGACGATACCTTAGAAACCCATTTCGCGCTGGGCCATTTATTTAGGCGCCGCGGAGAAGTCGATCGTGCTATTCGTGTGCACCAGAATTTGCTTGCTCGACCCAACCTCAGCGAGGCACAGCGTCACCAGGCGCTTTTTTCGCTCGGTGATGACTACCTCAGTGCCGGGTTATTTGATCGTGCGGAAAAGCTCTTTAGCGAGCTGACAGAGAGCGAATCGCATGCGGATGCCGGGTTGCGAAAGCTTATCTATATTTATGAGCAGGAGCGCGATTGGCATAAAGCCATAGAGATGCGTAGAAAACTCGAGGTAGTAAGCGGCGAGCGGCTGCCTGAGGTGGCCCACTATTACTGTGAGCTGGCTGAGCAGGCACGGTTGGATGGGGATCTGGCCCAAGCGAAAACCTACCTCAAGAGTTCAGTGCGCACAGAAACCGGTGCACTTCGCGGTACGCTCATCAGGGCAGCCATTGCAGAGCAAGAGCAAGAATATGCGCAAGCCATCGGGTTTTATGAAAGCGTTGTCGAAACAGATAAGCGCTTTATTTCAGAACTCTTGCCTCATCTTCAAAAGTGTTATCAGGCGGCAGATCGGGCAGCTGAATTTGAAACATACATCAAATCGGTGGTCAGCAAAGACGCAGGTTTGGCACGGGATATTGCATATGCTGCTATCGTCGGAGAACTAAAGGATTCAGAAGCACTTCGTGGTTGTGTCGAACGGTTTGTGCTCACAAATACGGTGTTGGCCGATTTGGTAAATTGGCCTGAGATTGAGACGCTCGATGAGACACAACGGACAGCGGCGATTGAACGAATCTCGCACGGTTTGCGAGGGCTGGTTTTGTCGAGTGCGCGGTTCCGTTGCACGAATTGCGGCTATAGTTCGCAGCGACTCATATGGCATTGCCCCAGCTGCAAGCAGTGGGAGTGCGTCCGGCCAATCCAGGGGTTTCAGTTTGAGACCTTAGTCGCCTGAGCAAATCTGCCCAAAGTGCCGCCATTCTGAGGCTGAGCAAACCGCATTCGCTATGTACGATTTTGGTGTTCATCACTGGAGTACGTTCATGCACAAAATAACTTCGCTGCTATCTGGGTTCGCTGCGTTATTGGGCGCGTTCGCTGTTCACGCAGGACCCGTCAACATCAACACAGCAGATGCTGTGACGCTTGCAGCAGAACTCAACGGAGTAGGGCCTGCACTTGCAAATGCAATTATCGAAGACCGCACCAAAAACGGTGCGTATTCCACACCGGAGGCATTGACGCGGGTGCCAGGTATTGGAATGCGATTAATTGAGAACAATCGTAGCTTTATTCTCGTGAGTGAGCCCAGCACGCAGGGCTGAAATAGCCTCAGGCTAGCGGCCCCGCTCGAGGGGCCGCATTTCTGCGACCCACATCAACTGCGGCTTGGTCCTTCGCATGATAAAGTCGTGTGCTTAGATATTGTTGAGCAACGAGTTAGTTGATGAGAAAAGTTCGAACCGCAGTTTTTCCGGTGGCCGGCCGAGGCACTCGTTTTCTTCCCGCAACAAAGGCCTCACCGAAAGAGATGCTACCGGTAGTGGACAAGCCTCTGATCCAGTATGCCGTTGAAGAGGCGGTGGCAGCGGGCGTTGAAAAACTCGTCTTTGTCACGGGCTCGACAAAACGTGCCATCGAGGATCATTTCGATGTCGATGCCGAACTCGAGCGGGCGCTGGAGCAACCGTCAAAAGCAGAATTGCTGAAGACGGTTCGCAGTATCGTTCCATCAAACGTCAGTTGCATTTATTTGCGTCAAGGTACGCCGCTGGGGCTGGGCCACGCTGTGCTTTGTGCGCGCTCAGTAGTCGGTGACGAACCATTCTTCGTGCACCTCGCAGACGATCTTATTTACAGCGACGTGCCGGTGCTGCAGCAAATGGCACAACACTATCAAGCGCATGGCGTCAGTGTCCTCGGTGTGGAAACTGTGCCAGCGGACCAAACGCAAAGCTATGGAATTGTCGCCGTAGACAAGCAAAGCAACGGCGTAAATGCGGTCACTCAAATCGTTGAAAAACCGGCCCCAGAAGTGGCCCCTTCGAACCTGGGTGTAGTGGGCCGCTACGTTTTAACGCCTAGAATTTTCGAAATTTTGGCGGAAACAGGTGAGGGCGCCGGTGGCGAGATTCAGCTAACAGATGGCATTGCGAAGCTCCTAAGCCACGAAGCCGTCCATGCGTTCCCTTTTGTTGGAAAGCGCTATGACTGCGGCAGCAAACTGGGCTACCTGCGCGCAACGGTTGAGTATGGCATGCGGCACCCCGAGCTTGGCGATAGTTTTCGCGCTTATCTCAAGTCAGTCGGCGACGACTAGTTCTGCTGCAACTTCCGCATTGTGTTCGCCCAGGCGTGGCGGGTAGCGTCGGTAGCTCGGGCCCGTTGCTGAGAATATCACCGGAAATCCCAACGAACGAATTGTGCCCAAACTCGGGTGCTCCAGTTCTACAATCATGCGGCGCGCTGCGGTGTGCTCATCGGTCAGAATTTCATCCGGGAAATTTACCGGTCCCGCTGGAATATCTGCGTCGACAAACTTTTCGATCCATTCGTCCGCTGTGCGGCTCGACAATATAGGTGTCAACAAAGCCATCAATTCGTCGCGTGATTCATTGCGCTTTGCATTGGTCGCGTATTTTGAGTCGTTCATAACGCTGTCTTGGATATTCAGCACGACACAGAATTTCTGCCAAAGGCGTTCGTTGCCGACCGCAACCATCATGTCCTTATCCTTCGCCCGCATCGGTTGATATGGCGTGATGGTCGGGTGAGCATTGCCAAGTCGTTTGGGGCGTTCGCCATTGGCGAAATAGCTACCCGCGATATTGGCCAGCCAGGTCGTTTGCGCATCGACAAGCGATACGTCGAGAAACTGGCCGCGTTGCGTCGAGCCGCTAACATCGCGCGCGTATAAGGCCGCAAGGACTCCAGTGGCTGCATAAATACCAGCAGACAGGTCTGCCATTGGCGTCGGAAACCGACTTGGATCGCCGCCGGGCTCGCCCGTCAGCGCCATCAGTCCGGCCTCGCCCTGGGCGATAATGTCGTACCCGGCCCGGTTTGCCTTGGGTCCCGTATGACCGTAGCCGCTGATGGCGACATAGATCAGCTTGTCGTTGATTGATCGAAGCGTCTCGGGATCGAGCCTGGCTCGGCGCAGTGACTCCAATTTTGGATTGTTCGTTATGAAGATGTCCGCCTGTGCGACCAGCGCGTGAAGCATCTCCAGGTCGTCAGCATTCTTGATATCGAGTTCGATGCTGCGCTTGTTGCGATTGACTGACAGAAAGTATGCGCTTTGGTCGTCGAGAAACGGCGGTCCCCAGCCACGCGTTTGATCGCCGACACCGCGACGCTCGACTTTTATGACGTCTGCGCCAAGGTCGCCCAGCAGCATTGAGCAATAAGGGCCTGCTAGTGCCTCCGTCATTTCAATGACGCGAATATTCTTCAGTGGTGATTCCATAACGAAGTCGATGCGGATGTGATCTATAATTACCCAGATTATATGTCCATTGATGCCGTGCTGACCCAGGAGT
>JAHEEO010000082.1 GCA_024640665.1 Rhodospirillales bacterium
ACATAAGGTGCGGTATCGGTCATGCGGCCGGTCATCAGGATGAACCGCCGATCTTCAAAAAATACGCCTTCGACGAAGTCGAGGCCTGCATCTTCAGTGGCGACACGCATCGCTTCGAGATACTGCGCAGGATCCGCAAAGGCCTTCATCGTGAGCTGGGTATAGGGCTTTGCGGCGTGCAGTTTGATTTTGGCGCGCAGAATATAGCCGAGCGTGCCGTACGAGTTGGGTAAGGCGAAGAACAGGTCCGCGTGCTCGTTCTCGGCTGTGCAAGTGACAATCTTTCCGCTGGGCAGCAAGACATCCGCTTCGATCAAGCTGTCGTGCACAAAGCCGTAGCGAAAACATGTAGATTCGATGCCGATCCCTACTGTCGCGCCACCGATTGTGATGTGCTTGAGTTCGGGCGCTACCAGCGGCAGGAAGCCACGCGGAACGCAATAATTGACGATGTGTTCGAATGTCGTCAGGCCTTCCACTTCCAGGGTGGCCTCATCTTCATTGAGCGCGATGATTTCATTGAACGCGCTCAATGAAACGCGGCGCTCGGCAGCGCCGCGTGATTGATATCGGAACAGATTTGAAATGGTCGACTTTTCGAGTCGAAGGTGACCTTTGCCAGGTTGCCAACTCTGTTCTAGCTGAGCCCTCTTTTCTGCGTAACTAGAACTTATCTCGTGTGCTCCCGAACGCCATGTCTCGCCTACTGGCCATCGACATAGATATGCGCCCGCGAAGACGGGATGTTGTTCATACCGGATCGCGTAAACACAACTTGAAACAACTGGAGCTTGCCATGCAGGAAGGCCATGATTGAGCCGGCCAGATAAAGCCGCCAGCCACGGACGAAAGTCTCATCAAACATGTCACGTATCGTGTCGAGGTTTTCTTCGTAACGATCTAACCACGCGTGTAGCGTCTTAGCGTAGTGAAGGCGCAGATTTTCAACGTCGAGCACGGAGAGCCCGTTGGGCTCAAAAATGTCCATCATTTCGCGCAATGTAGGTGGGTACGCTCCTGGAAAGATGCGTTTATCGATCCACGGATTCAGGCGTTCGGCTCGGTCTCGGCCGATCGTGTGTATCAAGCCTCGTCCGTTGTCGCTCAGTACGCGCTGGATTAACGCGCCAAGTGCGGGGTAATTGCCAGCGCCGGCGTGCTCGAGCATGCCAATGGAGACAAACGCATCGTAGCGACCGCTGATATTGCGGAAATCGTCTTCCACGAACTCCACCAAATTGCTCAGGCCTTCGCGTTCGGCCCAGGCGCGTGAATGCGCAATCTGTTCTTTAGAGATATTGAAGCTGCGAACCCGCGCGCCATAGTTCTTAGCCATGAACAGTGCGAAGCCGCCCCAGCCGCCGCCGGCCTCTACAACGGTGTCGCCTGGCTTAAGCTGCAGTTTGCGGCACACATGGTGCATTTTGGCCTGCTGCGCCGCTTCTATGCTCATCGCTTGTTCAGGGTAGTAAGCGCAAGTGTATTGATGCGCGTCTCTATCCAGCCAAAGCTGATAAAACTCGTTGCCAATATCGTAGTGGTGATGAATGTTGCGACGCGAGTCGTCGAGCGATGGTGCGGCGGCCAGGCGCTGAAACCTTCCAATCCACTTGGCGGCTGTCGCGTTTTCGGCGAGATAGCGGTACGTTTCGTCCAGTACGGTCAGGAGATCGCCATGCACCCGTATGCGGCCTGCGCTATACAAATCGCCAAAGTGCAATTCGGGGTATCGAGCAACCTTGTAGAGCGCCCCGCGATCGAGGATCTGCACAGTGGCAATGCCATCACTCGGGATCGCTGCGTCCCACAGTATGATTCGCAGCTTCGATTCGTCGATGCACTTCAACAGCTTAGACAAAACCCAGTTGTCTAGGATGGAAGGGGCGCTCCCGCCGCTTTTGTTAGCGGTCTGTTCGTCATATTCATAATGCGAACCGGGGACGCCCAATGGTTCTAGGCGACTTTTATTCATTTATTAATCCTCCGGCGACGGCTATTGTGCCATGCTGCGGGGATACCGTGAACTTTGTATTTTTGTCTCGCCCTGAATTCCGCTAACCACTTGATTTTCCGTAATGTCCGGCACTCGCCAATTGCGGGCCCAATAGATAAACGGGGTATCAAATGCGGCAATAAACAATTTGAAGACATATTTTGCGAGCCCCAATTGTATTGCAGTGGTTAAGCTGACCGTGCCCCACCACACGACCATCGAATAAAGCGCTGTATCGACCGCTTGGGACATCATCGTAGATCCGTTATTGCGGAGCCATAAGTGTTTTCCCTCAGTCAAATCACGAATCTTATGGAATAACCACACGTCCAGGCTTTGGCTGACCAGGTAGGCCAGCAGCGACCCGAACACAAAACGCGGGGTGAAATCGAGAATGGTCGCAAACGCCCCATGCACGTTATTGGAGAACTCCGCAGTGTCGGGACGGTCTGATGGCAGAAATAGCATGCTCACGCTGAGCATCAAGACGATGATCAGGCTTACGCCGAAACCGGTCAGTACGGCCTGATTCGCAGCAGCACGACCATGTCTCTCGCCAAGCAAGTCGGTGCAAAAGAAGATCGACGAATAAAATATGACGCCGAGACTCGTCTGCATGCCGAATATAATGGTGAGTTTGGGACCTTGGAGATTGGCGAGCAAAATGGCAAGGACGATTGCTGCAGTCAGCCCCAACCGGCCAAACAGGCGGTACATGAGCAGCGTTAATGACAAATCTATTGCAAGGGTGACCACCCAGAGCAGTTCCTGGTGGCCTGTGAAGTACTCCGCCACGGATTCGGGAATCATAGGTTCATATCCATTAGTGATGCACGCGGCTGGCGCGGGCTGGCCCCTTCTCACACGATAGTCTGCAGGGCTTGACGAGTGCGGTAGTATAGCAATGACGAGAGGCACCCTATGCAAAACTCAATAAGTCAAATTCAGCCTGAAAGCGCCGTTCGCGACCGGATGCACCGCCCGCTGCGCGACCTGCGCATTTCTGTGATTGACCGCTGCAATTATCGGTGCCCTTACTGCATGCCGGCAGATGTGTATGGCGACGGCCACGAATACTTGCCGCGCAGCCATTGGCTTACGCCCGGAGAGATTAAGCGCTTAGCCAGCATCTTTGTGCAGCTCGGCGCAAGCAAATTGCGGCTTACTGGCGGCGAGCCGTTGCTGCGTCGAGATATTCTCGAAATCGTGGAGGGCTTGGCGGGCTTGCAAGGCGTTGAAGATCTTGCTTTGACCACGAACGCAAGTCGTCTGGCGGTGCTGGCCCGAGACTTGAAATCCGCGGGCCTCAGGCGTGTTACCGTGAGCTTGGACAGCCTCGATGACCCAGTATTCAAGCAAATGAATGGCAACCGTGGCGATGTCGCCACTGTGCTCGGTGGCATAGACGCAGCTCTCGCTGCCGGGTTTGATCCGGTTAAAGTCAATGTCATGGTGCAGCGTGGGATCAACGACCACACGGTGCTCGATCTGCTCGAGCACTTTCGCGATACCGGCGTGATCGTGCGGTTTATCGAGTATATGGACGTGGGATCGCTGAACGGTTGGCAGCCCGAGCAGGTAATTCCTTCCGCTGAGTTGCTGGCGAAGATCTCGGAGCGATGGCCTGTTGAGCCGGTTTCGCAGAATTACCGTGGCGAAGTCGCGCAGCGATATCAGTATGCCGACGGTCGGGGCGAGATCGGTTTTATCTCGTCGGTCAGCGCGCCGTTTTGCGGTGACTGTCATCGCGCCCGCATTTCGGCAGACGGCACGGTATATACCTGCCTGTTTGCCAACGAAGGCAAGAACTTGCGCGATCCTTTGCGGGCCGGCGCCAGTGACGCCGAAATGGTGGGTTTGCTGCAGAGTATTTGGCGTAGTCGCGGCGATCGCTATAGCGAGATTCGCGGCAAAATCCCGGCAGTCGAGGCGCGAGTCGAAATGTATAGGATGGGCGGCTGATGCTTTCGCATGTCGATGCGGCAAACCGCCCAACGATGGTTGATGTAGGCGACAAGGCGGTCACTCGGCGCCGCGCGGTAGCACAAGCGACGGTTGTGTTCCCGGATGACACCATCAGCCAGTCAGGCGACGAACTGCGCACGAAGAAGGGCCCTGTATTCGATACGGCCATTATTGCCGGCGTCATGGCCGTTAAGCGCACCTACGAGATGATTCCGTTTTGCCACCCTATCCCAATCGACAACTGCAAAATCGAGATTCGCTGGTCGAGCCCCACTGAAGTAGTCGTTGAATGCGCGGTTCAGGCAACTCATAAGACCGGCGTCGAAATGGAAGCGCTCACCGGCGCGACAACGGCTGCATTGACGATTTACGACATGTGTAAGGCGCTGAGTCACGAAATTCAAATTCGCGAGGTGCGGCTCGTCGCGAAAAGCGGCGGTAAGCGTGACTTTGGTACAACGGAGACATCGTGATCGAGCTGCAGGCGGAATACTTCGCGGCCTTTCGCGAGCAAGCTGGCTGCAGCAGCGAGCCGGTCCGGACAGCTGCCGGGACGGTAGCTGAGCTATACGCAGAAATTGCGGCAAAGCACGGCTTTCTGGATTCGATGACACGCTGCAAGGTGGCCATCAACGATGAATTAGTTGAATGGGAATCGCCACTTGCGGCCGGCGATAAAGTGCTGTTCTTCCCGCCAGTCGCCGGCGGCTGAACAGTACATTTGTTGTCGGTCTATGGATAAAAATCACTTCAAACTAGCTACCGCAGCACTTGAGCCGGATCGCTTGAAGCGGGAGTTGCTCGATGACAAAGCCGGTGCAGCAGTCTGTTTCGAAGGTTGGGTACGCAATCACCATGCCGGCGAAGCCGTCACGGCCCTCGAATACGAATCTCATGCGGGTATCGCCGAGAAAGAAGGTCAGCGAATCCTGGACGAGGCCGTTAGCCGCTTTGAGATTATTGCAGCCTTCGGTCAGCACCGAGTCGGTCGCCTGGAAATTGGTGACTGTGCGGTATGGGTTGGAGTTAGCGCAGCGCATCGCGGCGCAGCTTTTGACGCGTGTCGTTACATTATTGACGAGCTGAAAGCGCGCGTACCCATTTGGAAGAAGGAGCATTATGTTGAAGGGCCCAGCGGCTGGGTCAATTGTGCGACTCGGGGCGCGCAGGCAACCCATTCGTAGCTCAGCAACTCCTGTCCGGTAACGCTCAAGTCTTGAGCAAGGCAGCCATGTCAGCTTCGGTGTCGATATCAAAAGCCGCGTTTGGCGAATCAACGGCTACGACTCGTTTGGCTGAGTTCAGTATCGCCCGAGCGCCACGGTCGCCGTCTATTTGTCGCAACAGGCGGAACACCCGGCGGGGGAAGACTGCGGGCACGCCAAGCTGGCCACGATACCGACAGGCTACGATGCGGCTTGGCTGGCGTTGCCAGGCTTCGAGTAGACGTTCAATGAGCGCCGTGGTGACGCCCGGTTGGTCCGTGAGCAGCACCATCACTCCAGTAGCATCGTTAGGCAATGCTGCAATGCCGGCCCGCAGTGAGCTGCCCATGCCTGTTTGCCAGGCGGAGTTATGCACAGGCAGCGTTCGGATCCGGCTGCGCCCAAGATGCGCACGCATGCGCCCAGCCTGAGCGCCGATTACCACGATCGTGCGCGATGCCGATGCTTTCGAGGCGAGCCGCGTCATCCGGTTCAACAAGGATTCTCCACTTATGCGCAGCAATTGCTTAGGCCGCCCCAATCGACTGGATGCGCCGGCAGCAAGCACGATCGTCCAAAGTTTTTTGTTCCGCTGCCCGGTTGCCTGAATCATTTGAGCTACTATACTGGCAGCCTAAGGAAAGCCCCATGACCTATCGCATTTGCCTGGCCAAAGAAGCCGACTGCGCCGTAATCGCGGAGATGTCGCGGCGCCTTATCGAATTCGACCTCCCGTGGACGTGGACCGAATCGCGGGTTCGTTATCACATGCGGAACCGTGAATGTGCGGCCATCGTGGCGCGCGTAGGTAAGCGTGTTGTGGGCTTTGCTGTCATGCAATTCTATGATGAGCACGCACACCTCAATTTGCTCGCTGTCCATCCCGGATACCGCAATCAAGGCATTGGTCGTGCCTTGCTCGATTGGCTAGAAGAGTCAGCCCGCACGGCGGGTATTTTCCTGGTTCGGCTCGAGCTGCGTGCGGCGAACGAAGGTGCTCGCAACTTTTATTCACGCATGGGGTACGAAAAGACCGGTGTGTCGCCCCAGTACTATGACGGTCGTGAAGACGCGCTGCGCATGACGCACGATCTCTCCTTAGTTTCGGCTGCTTAACACCGTGAGTTCGGAGCGCGAGTTCATACCGCTCGGTATTTGCGTGCTTACAATTTCCGATACCCGTACCGAAGCAACAGACAAGTCTGGCGACCTGCTCATAGAGCGTGTGCGTGATGCTGGCCATCAAGTTGTCGAGCGCCGCATTGTTCAAGACGATATTTTTGCGATTCGCGCCGCCGTTTCCGTGTGGATCGCGGATCCCCGGGTCAATGCAGTCATTACGACCGGCGGCACTGGCGTGACAGGCCGAGATGGCACACCAGAAGCGCTGGAAGTTCTGTTCGAGAAACGTATCGATGGCTTCGGTGAGATGTTTCGCATGCTCTCCTATGAAGAGATCGGCACGTCGAGTCTGCAGTCTCGCTGTGTCGCCGGCGTCGCAAATGCCTGCTACATCTTTGGACTGCCGGGATCGATGAACGCCTGTGCAACAGGCTGGGACAAGATCATTGCCAAACAACTCGATCATCGAACACGGCCATGTAACCTGGTCGAGTTGATGCCGCGACTCAAAGAGTAGGCAGCAAGTGAACGAGTTATGGGCAGGTATCTCGCCGCTCGAGGCGATTGCCGTGGCGTTTGCCATTGCCTATTTGCTGCTGGCTATTCGTCAAAACAACTGGTGCTGGCTGGCAGCATTAATTTCATCGATTTTGTCGATTTTCGTATTCTTCGGCGCGCAGCTGTTTATGGAATCTGCGTTGCAGATTTTTTATGCGGGAATGGCCATCTATGGCTGGTTGCAGTGGACGAAAGGTGCCTATGGTCATCGAGTGCGCGTCCATACCTGGCCGCTTCGCAATCATCTGCGAATCATTGTTGGCATCCTGCTAATAAGCGCAGCCTTTGCCTGGGCATTGTCGTTTACCAGTCAAGCGATGCCGTTCTTGGACTCGCTGACCACCGTGGCAGCGATTTTTACAACCTATATGGTTGCAAAAAAAGTTCTGGAGAACTGGATTTATTGGTTTGTGATCGACTCCATCTCGGTCTACTTGTATGTGTCCCGCGATTTGATGCTGTACGCGGCACTGTTCGTCGCCTACCTGGTGCTGATCATCGTCGGCTTCAAACAATGGACTGCCGCTTTACGCGATGAAGCTGCAGCCGTTACAGATGGATAACCGAGCCGCACAGCGAGGCAGCTTGCAGCCATTGATTCTCGCAATAGCGCGAATGTTTGATGGTGTCACGGCCGAACAAATTGAAGCGTTACCAGGCGGGACCGACGCGCGCTCTTTCAAGCTCCAAATCGATGGCCGTTACCTGGTGGCAAAGTTGCCGGAATCCCGCGGCGGCGCAATCTTGGCGCCGCGGGCGCAATTCGAACTGTCAGCGCGATTGGCTGCTGCGGGGTTGGCTCCAAAACCGATTGCCTATGACGAAGCAACTCAAATCCAATTCGTCGAAATGTTGCAAGGTCATCATCCGATAACGATGGATATGCTCCGCAATGGCCGCATCATGGACCCTATCGTTGCGCTGCTGCAGCGACTGCACAGTGTCCAAGCGTCACTGCGACCTTACGATCCGATTACTTTTGCGAGCAATTACGTTGGTAATCAGCGCGCGAAAGATGTGGCAGCCGTAAACTCACGATTCGAGGAACTCGCACTCATCGCGGAACAAGATGCTGCCGCTTGGGCTGGCACCAGTATTTGCCACAATGATCTTCATGGGGCGAATATTTTGCTTGGAACTTCCCTGCAGCTCATCGACTTTGAATACGCGGTGCAGGCTGCACCGATCGTCGATTTGGCTTCGTTAGCCGCAATGAATGATCTGACTAGTACGCAGGCGCAGAGCCTAGTGCGCCGGTATTATGGCGATCAGGCAGCACCTTTTTCTGCGCGCGAGTTTCGCAATGCTGTGCGCGTGCAGCAGTTGTTGGCTGAACTTTGGAAAATTGCGAGAAGTGAGAATATTGATCTGCAGCAAAGCGAGACTGCGGCGAAAGAGCATTCATGGAGAGTGAGAAGTCAATGAGTCTAAAAGTAGCGTTTTTAGGTTTGGGCGTGATGGGATATCCAATGGCAGGATGGCTGGCGCGAGCGGGCCACGACGTCACTGTGTATAACCGCACGACGCAAAAGTCACAAAAGTGGCAGGCCGAGTACGGCGGCTCAATAGCAGCATCGCCAGCGGAGGCTGCGCGCGATCAAGAAATGGTGTTTTGTTGTGTCGGCGATGACCCGGATTTGCGCCAGGTGGTTCTTGGCGAGACGGGCGCCCTAGCGGCTATGAATTCCGGAACGATCTTCGTCGATCATACGACGGCGTCTGCGGATGTCGCTCGTGAGATTGCAGCAGCTGGCAAGGCGCTTGGCGTCAGTTGTCTGGATGCGCCGGTTTCAGGCGGCCAAGCGGGCGCCGAGAACGGCAAGCTCACCGTTATGGTGGGCGGCAATGCAGATGCATACGCTGCGGCCGAGCCAGTCATTGCAGCGTATTCGCACAACACACAGCTCATCGGTGCGTCCGGTTCGGGGCAGCTGTGCAAGATGGTCAATCAGATTGCTATTGCCGGCTTGGTGCAAGGGCTTGCAGAGGCGCTTAATTTCGGCCGTAAAGCAGGACTCGATATCGACAAAGTGGTTGGCGTGATCAGTAAAGGCGCCGCACAGTCATGGCAAATGGAAAACCGCTGGGAAACCATGGCGGCCAACGAATTCGAATTCGGCTTTGCCGTCGAGTGGATGCGAAAAGATCTTCGAATCTGCTTGCAGGAAGCGCGCAACAATGGCGCCGAGTTGCCTGTTGCGGCAGTGGTCGACCAGTTCTATGCGGATGTCGAAGGCATGGGCGGTAAACGTTGGGATACATCCAGCCTCATCGCACGATTGAATCGAAACGATCCAGGTAAGTCATGAATCCTGTTTTGGCAGACCTGCTGCATCTGCTCGAGCTCGAGCAGATCGAAGATAATATTTTTCGCGGTGAAAGTCGCGATATTGGAAGTCCGCAAGTCTTCGGCGGGCAAGTACTCGGTCAAGCGCTTACCGCAGCCAGCTATACCGTAGAGGATCGCACCGCCCATTCGCTGCATGCCTATTTCTTGCGGGCCGGCGATGTCAATGCGCCAATCGTTTACGACGTAGATCGGGCACGCGATGGCAGCACGTTCAGCAATCGACGAGTTGTGGCTATTCAACATGGCCGGCCAATCTTCAATATGGCCGTATCGTTCCAGCACCCTGAAGAGGGGCTGGAGCACCAGCCTGCGATGCCCAACGTGTCAGGCCCGGAGGGCTTGACCGACCAGCGGTTATTGTCGGAGCAAGCGGCTGAACTCGTGCCGAATAAGTTGCGTCGCTATTTGATGCATGAGCGCCCGTTCGTGTTTCGTTCGGTCGAACCGATCGATTTGCTGTCGCCCAAGAAGTTACCACCAAGCCGACATGTATGGATAAAGACCGTGGATGCAGTTGGCGACGAGCCGGAACTGCACCGCAATTTGCTCGCCTACGTATCCGACTATCAACTATTGGCCACGGCTATGCTGCCGCATGGCGTTCGTTTCGAGCAGGGCAACGTGCAATTGGCAAGTTTGGACCATGCGATGTGGTTTCATCGCCCATTTCGTGTCGATGATTGGTTGCTGTATGTGCTCGATAGTCCTACGGCAACCGGCGCCCGCGGTCTGGCCCGTGGTCAGTTTTTCACTCGTGATGGAATTCATGTGGCTTCTACCACGCAGGAAGGGCTTATCCGCCTTTGGTGACGGGGCGGAGTTTGGTTCGATATTCTCGACCAAGTTCCGCGTAGTGCGCCGCGCTCTCGCGCAGCATGGCGATCTCTTCATCCGTTACGCTGCGCTTCACACGGGCTGGCGCACCGATGATTAGCGATCGGTCGGGGAACTGCTTTCTTTCCGTAATCAATGCGCCGGCGCCCACAATACAGAACTCGCCGATGACAGCGTGGCTCAATATTGTGGCCCCGATACCGATCAATGAGCCGCGCCCAACAGTGCAGCCATGCACCGTTGCGCCATGACCTACAGTTACGTCTGAAGCGATCTCTACTGGGGCATCGTGATCGACATGAACTACGGCGGTATCTTGAATATTGGACCGGTCGCCAATGCTGATGAGGTTGGTGTCGCCGCGCAGCACGGCGCTAAACCAAACGCTGGCATCTTTGCCTAGAAGAACCTGGCCTATGACGGCTGCGTTGGGCGCAACGAAAAAATCATCGCCGGCAGTTTTCACGTCGTGTGGTCCGAATCCATAGAGCATGCTTATTCCCGTTCTGTAGTTGGCGTAATTAATTTAGATCGAATTGATTAAGTCTCTGGTGCTTCTGCACAGAAAGTTTCAGCATAACGCAGCGCATGAAAGCGTCGCTTAAAGCGAGCGCAGCGTTTGATGGCCGGCAACATGTCGAATTGAATGAAAGCTCTGATAACCGTTGACCGCAAGCCGACCAAAACAACTTTCTGGTCACTTTCTTGTGCCCGTCTAATTATGCCATCCAGTGCTATCACGGCACTTTCGTCGATATGCGGGACGTCGCCAAAATCAAGAACAAGAGCCTTGTACTTTGTAACGGCTGCAATCTTTCGGGTCAGTTCATTTGCGGCGCCAAAGGTGACCGGGCCGGCCAGGTGAATGTATAGCATTTTGTTTTTGCAGCGCTGAACTACAGCAAGCTCTTCGTCATTCAAGGCCCGTGTTGAGCTGCCGTCCGCACTGGTACCCACTGCCGCCAGTTGCAGATCTGCGATCTTCTTTATCAATGCAAGGCTAGAGATTATGACGCCAATAACAACCGCTGTGACGACGTTTATGAACAATCCTATAACCCAGACAATCAGCATAATCACGACGCCGGTGCGTGGCGCTGTCGGGAATTTTCGAATGTAGGTCCAATCGATAATCCCCACGCCGATGTAAACGAGAATGCCGGACAGCACGCAGGCTGGGATGTACTGGATGAGGAAGCCCGTCGATAACAACAATAACAATAGAATTGCGGAATGACTGGTTCCCGAGAGCGTCGTCCGGCCACCCCCGCGGATGTTTGCCATGGTTCGAAACGTAGAGCCGGAACCCGGCAGCGCGCCAATGAGTCCGCACACAATATTGCCAAGTCCTTGTCCCAACAGTTCCTTGTCTGAATTGTGAAATTCATGCGTTGCATTGTCCGCAGCCATTGAAGTAACAAGGCTGTCCAACGAACTGATCAATGCCAGTACGAGTGCCGATAGCCACATGTCCTGCCAAGGCAGCGCCGCAATCGGTGGGAAGGAAAAGTTTGGCAGCAAACTTTCAGGGGCTGCGAAACGCGGCACTTGAATTTCGAATACGGCACACGCAATCGTGCCGGCAACGAGCACAGAGAAATGCACTGGTACATATTGCCTCAGTTTTGCCGGCAACCACAGGCAGGCGCTGAAGCTCATCAGAGCAATGATCAGCGTCGCTGGGTTGAGCATACGGATGCTCTCCGGTAACACGAGCGCAGCCGTGTATGTATCGGCGACTCCGGCATGCCCAAGCAAAGGGTTTAGTTGCATGACAATGATGATGCAGCCAACGGCACTGCTGAAACCCGAGGTGACTGGGTACGGAATCAGATTGATGTATCGGCCCATGCGCAATACGCCAAAGCCAAGTTGCATCAC
>JAHEEO010000083.1:0-8796 GCA_024640665.1 Rhodospirillales bacterium
CTCCGTCGTAGTCTGGTCCGAGACCATAAATGACAGTGGGATCGGCCTGGAGTCTGATTCCCTGCTTGAGCCGCCGGTTGAATACACCGGAGATCTGGCGCCGTTCTGATGTCAGCGCAGTTTCTTTTTCGATAATCGAGGCCAGAACTAGCGCTTCGTAATCTGTAGCGACAGAAACGTCCGTGCTGCGGTTGCGCCAGGCTTCTGCAAGCGTATCGACAAGTGCAGCGTGCGCACGCTTCAGCACATCGATGTCTTTGGTGTCGCGCGGAAAATGGTAAGTGTCCGGTAAAAACTGACCTTCGGGATGCAGATCCGGCTCGCCAAGCGCAGCCATGACTGTGGCGTCGTCGAGCCCGGTAGATACGAATTTTTCATGCGCGCGAATAGCCGACATGAGATCTTGGAATCGCCAACCCTCTATAATTGTAAAGCTGTATTGCACGACGTTGCCGGCGACGAGCAGATCCACCAATTGCTTCGGCGTAGTGCCGGCCAGGACATCGTACTCACCGGCCTTTATCTGGGTGGCATCACCGCTAAAGCGACCGTACCACCTCAACAGTTGAGCGTTAGCCACAACACCATCGGCGGCGAGCTCCGCACCAACTCGCGACAGCGTGCGGCCGGGGGATACGCTAATTCGTAATGAATCACCGACGATGTTCATAGGCGAATTGAGCATCTGCCAGCCGTAAAGCGCCACCCCACCGACGCATGCCGCGGTGACCAGAACAACGGCAGACACTCCGATCAGTAATTGTTTGCTAAGCATTTAGCACCCGTGTGTTTTGCGGTATGCGCAACTTGTCCATCAACATACGGGTGATCGGTCCGATTGAATATTGTTTGTCGCCGACTGCATTGACCGGCCAGATTCCGAATACAGAATTGCTTAAGAACAGCTCATCTGCCTCAGCGATTTCGCGCACACTCAGAAGCCGCTTGCGAACGCTGATGCCGGCACTTACCGCCGTTTCAATAACCGCGCGTCGCATGACGCCAGCCACGCCACACAGGTGCAGACTCGGCGTTTGCAGTTGATTGCTTTTTACCAAGAACAGATTGCTCATCGTGCCGCTCATAACGTAGCCACTAGACGAACGCATTAAGCCTTCATCAACGCCGGTGGCTTCCACCTCGCGCTGGGCCAATACCTGCTCTAGCCGGCACAAGTGCTTCATGCCCGCGAGTGCAGAATTCTCTCCCAGTCTTGTACCACAATGGCATACGCGAATGCCGTGCAAATAGCGTGATTCAGGATAATTCGGCCATGGCGAAACACTGATGATGCGGGATGGCGATGCCCCTTGTACCGGCCGATAACCGCGCCCCGACGACCCGCGCGTGACGATTATCTTGACGATACAGTCTTCAGACGACGGATCCAGCGCCGCAATCTCAGAGCAGACAACAGAGCGGTCAGGACACGAAATATCAAGCCGCTTACAGCTTGTTTGCAGTCGCTGCCAATGATAATCGAACCATGGGATATGGCCTTCACGTCTAGCCATCGTTTCGAATAAGCCATCGCCGTAGGCCAGGCCACGATCAGCCGGTTCTACGGCTGACTCTCGACCGTTTACGATCCACGCTGCATTCATGAGTGCGCCCGTGGCGAACTGGATGAAACCTAATCAGGTCTCTTGAATATGACGGTGCCGTTAGTGCCACCGAAACCAAAAGAATTCGACAACGCGGCATTGAATTTCAAATCGCGCGCGGCGTGCGGCGCATAGTCGAGATCACACTCTGGGTCTGGATTGTCGAGATTGATCGTGGGTGGGATAACCTGATCTCGCAACGCCAGCAACGTAAAGATTGCTTCAGTGGCACCGGCAGCACCAATCATATGACCCGTCGTCGATTTCGTCGAACTTACGACCAATGAGTGAGCATGATCGCCAAATGCGGCCTTGATTGCCTGAGTTTCAGCAACATCGCCCAACGGAGTCGAGGTTCCATGCGCATTGATATACCCGATGTCTTCAGCGTTGAGCCCGGCATCTGCCAGCGCGCTGGTCATGCACTGCTGCGCACCCTGCCCGCCGCTTGCCGGCGCGGTAATGTGATGAGCATCCGCACTCATGCCGAAACCTACCAGCTCGCCGAGAATGTTTGCGCCGCGGGCTTTGGCAAACTCGTATTCTTCGAGCGCTATACAACCGGCGCCATCGGCCAACACAAAACCGTCGCGATCCCGATCCCAGGGCCGGCTGGCCTGCTCAGGGGAGTCGTTCCGGTTCGACAGCGCACGCGCTGCGCAAAAGCCACCCAGGCCAATTGGTGTCGTTGCATATTCAGCGCCGCCGGCAAACATCATGTCGGCATCGCCGTATTGAATAAGCCGCGCCGATAAGCCAATACAGTGTGTGGATGTGGTGCAGGCCGTGACCGTCGCAAGATTCGGTCCTTTAAAGCCATGCATGATCGAAATATGCCCCGATATCATGTTGATGATCGTTGAGGGCACAAAAAACGGTGATATGCGTCTTGGCCCTGAGTTCAGCAATTTATCGTGATTGACTTCGATCGTGTCAATTCCGCCTATGCCAGACCCCATCATGACGCCGATCCGTGGCGCGTTCGCTTCGGTGACTTCAATGCCAGAGTGTGCGATGGCCTGCTTGGTTGCCGCGATACCGTAATGAATAAAGGGATCGCACTTACGTGCTTCCTTCGGCTCCATGTAGTCGCCGATATCGAAATCACGAATCAAGCCCGCAAAGTGCGTAGAAAACGCACTCACGTCGAACTTTTCAATAGCATGTATGCCACTGACGCCATCACGGGCATTACGCCAGGATTCGTCAACCGAATTGCCGATTGGCGACAGCAGACCCATCCCTGTTACGACAACTCGTCGACGCGACATATCTAAAACTCAGCCAGCATGAAATGAATTTGCTGTAGACAAAAACCGCGCTACGAGGGTTGTTTGCGCGCCTTTACATAATCTATAGCTTCTTGAACGGTAGTGATTTTCTCGGCGTCTTCGTCGGGAATCTCGGTTTCGAATTCCTCTTCGAGAGCCATCACGAGCTCGACGGTATCAAGTGAGTCAGCGCCCAAATCATCGACGAAAGACGCGTCGTCTTTTATTTCGTCCGCCTTAGCGCCCAATTGCTCGGCGATGATTCCTCTGACTTGATCTTCGATGCTACTCATCTAGGTGTTTCCCCTTCATTCATTGGGTGACCCAACACAAGGCTGGGCCCGTGAGCCGCGTATTGTAGTGAAATCGCTGCCGGAATTGCACTAGATTTGCTGCCGGGAAAGGTCTTTCTTTATTAACAACGGCATTTGGCCTACAGGACCTGTACTTACTGCATATGCAGGCCGCCATTGATATTGAGTGTTTCGCCGGTGATATACGCACCCGCATCACTGCAAAGAAAAACAGCGGCTGCGGCAATATCTGCAGGCATTCCAAGCCGTCCAGAGGGGATATTCCCCCGCAAAGCTTCGACTTGAGCCTCATCCAACGCGCGTGTCATATCACTCTCGATAAAGCCTGGAGCGATCGTATTGACGGTTATGTTACGGGATGCGACTTCCCGAGCCAGCGACTTGGAAAAGCCCAAAATGCCTGCTTTTGCCGCCGCATAGTTGGTCTGACCGGGGTTACCGCTCAGCCCAACCACGGACGCGATATTGACGATTCGCCCGGTACGCGCCTTCATCATGCCACGCAGACACGCCTTCGAAACCCTGAAAACGGACGATAGATTGGTTGCGATTACATCGTCCCATTCGGCCTCTTTCATCCGCATCAGCAGATTGTCGCGGGTAATTCCGGCGTTGTTGACCAATATGGTGGGCGCCCCTTCGGCTTTCGCAAGTTCGCCAATCAGCGCGTCAATGGCTTCGCCGTCGCGAACGTCCAATTTTACACCTCGACCTTTGAATTCGCGGCCTGCCAGCTCGCTATTGATCGATTCCGCACCCGCCTCGCTAGTGGCCGTGCCGATAACAATTGCGCCCTGGTGGGCAAGTGCGGCGGCAATGGCCTGCCCGATACCCCGTGTCGCGCCGGTTACCAGCGCAACCTGCCCGGCAATGCCCGGCCATTGATTGAGCCTTGAAGAGTCCATATCGCTGCCCCTGATAAGAGCGCCGATTATAGCTGCGCGTTGAACCTGCGAACCAGCCAAAGCGCAGCGGCGCTTCCAATGCCGCCCAAGGCGCCAAATAGGTGCGCGTCGACAATGACCGGTCCGACGTCCAGGGCGATCGTGGTGGGCATGGCTCCAAAGCCTTGCTCGATCAGCAGCTTTACCGTCAAGCCAACCAGCATCACGGTGCCCAGGCGTGGCGCATGCCGGAGCGTCTGCAACGCGCCCACCAGGAACCAGGCGTGCAATACGCCCGACAATCCGACATACCAGGACGTTTCCGGAGCAAAGAACCACAAACCCAACGAAATCGTCAGCGCTGCTAGCACGCCGGTCAGCAGCCAATCAGTCCAGCGCAATTCCCGGGCAAATAGACTGGTCAGGAGCATAAACGCGCCGAGATTCAGTGCTGCATGGATCCATCCCAAATGCACGAGATGCCCGGAAAAAACCCGCCATAATTCGCCATCTGCCAGCCCTGCCCGGTCATAACGCAGCAGTCCACGGGCGTTATCGCCAAATCCGCACAGAATGAGGCATATGATAATCAGCGCACCGGCTGCCAGCTTGCTGCGGTTAAGTTTATCGCCAAAGACTGTCTGATTAGTCACGTTGAATTCACAGGGATTGTGCTATCGTCGGCGTCCCATTGGGTGTCAGTGTGCATTACAGGTTGCGCCATGCGCTTAAGAACTACGCGTGAATTCCGCAAAGTACGGGGTTTTACGCTGATCGAAATTATGGTCGTCGTCGTCATCATTGGCCTGCTGGCAGCTATTGTCGCACCAAACTTTATCGGTCAAATCGATACGGCGCAGATTAATGCTGTTCGACAGGATATTCGCGGCATCGAAACGGCGCTGAACCTCTATCGTTTGGACAACTTCCGGTATCCGACGACTGCTGAAGGTTTAGATGCCTTAGTGAGGAATCCCGGCGGCGCAGTGGCCGACACGTGGAAGCAGTACTTGCCGCGACTACCCCAAGATCCTTGGAATGTTCCATATCAGTACGTGAGTCCAGGCCAAGAAAGCGGCGGTGATTTCGACGTTTTCACGCTCGGACGAGACGGACAGGAAGGCGGCGATGGAATTGATGCCGACATTGGGAACTGGAATATCGACTAGGTATCGCCGACGCTTAACGGCCGGCTTTTCACTACTCGAGTTAATGGTCGTAGTTGCGATTATTGGCTTGATGGCCGGTACGCTTGTGTTGTCCACCAACCTCGGCGGCAGCGAAAGGCAGCTCGAACGCGAAGTAGATCGAGTTCGAGGGCTGATTGGCTTGATGCGCGAAGAAGCCCTGATGCAGAATCGCGATTACGGGATCGAAATCACCGCCACCGGCTATCGTTTCTTTGTATTCGACTACGAGCAGCTCCTTTGGTATCCGCCCCCCAACGAACAACTGTTTGTCGGTTATCTGCTACCGGAACCATTGATGTTCGAACTTGCTCTTGAAGATCGCGACATTACCCTGGATCGAGAGTTCGACGAGAGCATCGAAGATGATGCAACCCCGGAGCCGCAGCTGCTTATCTTGTCGACAGGAGAACTAACGCCGTTCGAACTCAGCATTTACCGCGACATCAATGGGACGCGCGTAGTCCTGGATGCGCAACTCGACGGCACGATGGAAGTGCGGCGCAATGACTCAATCTAGACGCGCAAGCGGATTCACGTTACTGGAAGTCATGATCGCACTGGTTATCGTATCGCTCGGCATGATGGCCGTTAAGACGCAGTTAAACCGGTACGTGTTTACAGCCCGCTTCATGGAAGAAAAAACGCTGGCGAGTTGGATAGGCTCCAACAAAGTAACCGAACTCAGCGTGCAGCTGGAATGGCCCGAACTTGGCGACTCTAACGAAGAAATCGAATTCGCAGGGCGCCTGTGGCATCTGGAGATAAACGTACTCGAAACGGATGTCGAAAATCTCAGACGTGTCGACGTCGACGTTGCATTTGCGGATCGACCAGAAACCATTGTGCAGCGCATCTCCGGACTGATCGAGCCACCGGCGCCACGCGGATTCGTTCCGGTACGCTGGCTCAGCGTGGGCATCGGCGGATGATGCGTTCTCACACGAAGGGCTTTACGCTAATCGAGTTGCTGGTTGCATTGGCTATTGTGGCAATTATCGGCGTCATGGCATTCGGCGGCCTGAATCAAGTCATCGATCAACGTGAAGTTGCACGCCAGCGCGTTGAAAGATGGCGAGAGATTCAGCTGAGTATGCGACTGGTCATGCAAGACCTGGTGCAACTGCATCCGCGGCCCGCGCGCGAAGCATTCGGCGAAGGCCATCTTCCCAGCGTTCTGGCTTCCGCGCAGTCGCAGTTTGCGCTCGAGCTCAGTCGGGGTGGTTGGCCGAATCCAGCGGGCTTCCGCAGAGGCACTGTCGCTCGCGTCGCCTACGACTGGGAAGACGATATGCTGGTCCGTTACCACTGGCCGGTCATTGATCGAACCCCGGATACACCCCCTGTTCGCACCGAATTGCTGGATGGTGTCCAAAATATAGAGGTGCGGTTTATGGATGCAGGCGGCACTTGGCATACCGAATGGCCACCGTTCGAAGTAAGCGGTCCCGAGCAGGCAGTTGCGCGACCGCGGGCCATCGAGTTTGCAATCGAGCTGAGCGACTTTGGCCGTGTATGGCGCTTATTGGAAACGAGCGGATGATCGCGTCACAGCGAAATCAATCCGGTGTCGCCGTGATTACCGCCATTTTAGTGGTTGCCATCGGGACAGCTATTGCAGTTAGCCTGCTGTGGGAATCGACACTTGATCAAAGGCGCACAGAATCCGCCGTGCTGGCGGATCAAGGCCTGCTGTACGTTCAAGGCGCAGAAGCGTGGGCTGCTGATATTCTGCGACAAGACCTGGTCAACTCACCCGACTCAGATAGCTTCGCTGACATTTGGGCGATCGAACTGGCACCTTTGCCGGTAGAAGGCGGCACCATTGCTGGACGCTTGGAAGACTTGCAAGGCAAATTCAATATCAACAATTTACTCAATGGCGACGGTAGCGAAAATGAACTCGGCGTTCGCCAATTCGAACGGCTGCTGACCTCGTTGGACATTGATCCTGCAATTGCCGGACGCGTCGTCGATTGGCTGGACCCGGATACCGAACCGAGATTTCCTGACGGGGGTGAAGACCCAACCTATGGCGCTGAAGAGATTCCTTATCGCACCCCCAACGTCCTGCTTACCAGCACAACGGAATTAATGGCTGTCTATGGGATGGAACAAGAGGCTTACCGCGTTCTGGCGCCCTACATATGCGTACTGCCGCAAGGTACAACGCTTAACGTCAATACGGCATCAGACTATGTTCTGGCGTCCCTGTCCGACGATATAGATCTGTCCACGGCAAACTCGCTTATATTCGAGCGTGCGGATGCGGAATTCCTCGATATCGAATCGAGCTTCGGCGGACTTATCGAAGACGAAGTATTTCCTACAATTGACGGCGTAAGCATGCACTACCTGCTCACAGCAACGGTTACACTAGGCAGTTCGCAGACAACGATGCGCTCGGTCTTGCAGAGAGACTCTAGCGGCATCACACGCGCAATATTTCGAACGCTTGGGGTCCATTGAAGATGGCAGAAAATCTGGTCTTGCGCCTGTACGAGAAATCCAGCGAATGCAGCTGGATCGTCGTTGACGGCGACGGCCGCGTGGTCGTCGAACAGCGTTTTGGAACACTCATCGATGCCCTCGCCCCAACTACGGGACGGAAAGTCATTGTGCTCGTGCCCGGTGAGGAGATAGTCACAACCGATGTCGATCTGCCGCCGGCCAGCCCGTCCCGTCTGCGCCAGATGTTGCCGTTTTCTCTTGAAGATCGTTTCGCCGAAGACATTAGCAAGCTGAATTTTGCGGCTGGGCCAAAGTTAGCTTCCGGCAATACACTCGTATCTGTCGTCGCCAAAGAAAAACTCGACGGTTGGTTGCAACAGCTTGCCGAGGCCAACATCGTTCCGAACGCGGTTTACGCCGATACGGATGGCGTTCCGGATACACCTTCCACTTTCAATCTAATTCTCGAAGGTGACACCGCGCTCGGACGCAGCCCGGGTAAAGCGGCTTTGTCTATTGAAGGCCTAGGTCTCGATCAAGCGTTCAAAGCGATGGCAGCAGAGCAATCAGGCGAAAACGAAATTCAACATGCCATGCTTTTCATGAGCGCCCAGGCCAGCGAAGCAAACGAAGCGGCAATCGCGCTATTGGCAAGCGAACTCAGCAGCATAAATGTGAGAGTGCTCGAGCGTGATGCGCTGCCCATCTTTGCCGCAAAACTGGTAAATCAACCCGGAACGAATCTGCTACAGGGGCCATACGCGCCGAAATCTAATTGGGCCGCCTTATTGCAGCCATGGCGCTTCGCCGCGATGTTACTGGTCGGACTCATTGCCATGACGCTGATTTCCAATCTCACCGACTACTTCAGCATGCGACGACACGACGCCGAACTCACAGCTGCAGTGGAGACGAACTGCGCTGAGCAATTTCGCGCAACCATCCTGCGGCAGTGCGAAGCGCAATTGCAGGCGAGACTGCGATCCAGCGGGGATACCAGTCAGGGCGGTGAGAACTTCTTGTCTACACTGAGCACTATTGCTGAATTTGCAGGCGACGACAGTCGCTTTGAAACACTCAGCTAT
>JAHEEO010000083.1:8806-11890 GCA_024640665.1 Rhodospirillales bacterium
TTATGAACGTGCAGATGGTTGCGCCCGACGTATCCGCTGTAGATGAGTTCCGCCAGCAACTTAATGGCACTGGTCGTTTTACTGTGGCGGTTCAATCAAGCAACCCCCAGCCTGAAGGCGGTGTCGAAGCTCGAGTTGAAATCGTCGGAGCGTCGCAATGAAGCAATGGTTTGAATCTTTGCAGCCGCGCGAACGCACAACGCTCAGCATCGGCGCAGTGGCAACTGTAGCCATCTTGTTTTACGCCTTCGTATGGGAACCGATCACAACGGGCAGAGAAAACCTGCGGACTTCAATCGGTCAAAAACAGCAAATGCTGAGCAACCTCTATCGCGCGAGCGCGGAGTCTGCGGTCGATGGCCCTGCTGAAACGGGCGGACAGTCACTCTTCGTCCTGATCGATCAAACGGCACAGACGAACGGCTTGTCGGGCGCTGTGACGCGCGCTAGACCCAATGGGCCCAACGAAATTAATGTCACCTTCACTAATGCCTCATTCGATGCGCTCGTTGGGTGGCTAATTCAGCTGAACCAAAACGATGGAATCTTAGTTGACGGCGCCTCGATCAATAATACGAGAGAGCGTGGACTCGTCAGCGGACAGCTGCTATTGCGACGGTTGTAGTTGATGCGGAAATACATTCCATGGATCGCGCTGGCAAGCGGCGCCTATATCGCATTTGCAATAAGCATGTTTCCCGCCGCGACGGCATTGCGTTGGTTTGCGCCGGATCAGCTGCGTACCGCAAACGTGGCCGGCACCGTTTGGTCTGGATCTGCAAGCTTCGCGTCAGTGCCGGGACTCGCGCTTCGCGATCTCACTTGGCGTATAGCCGGCTTCAAACTGCTGCTGGGTCGGGTTGCCGGCACGTTAGAAACGCGTCTTTCAGCCGGCTTTCTAAACGCTGAGTTTTCTATTTCCCCAGGCACAACACGCTTAAACCAGGTTCAATTATCAACTTCGTTAGCCGCACTTTCCGGGCTATTGCCTGTCAGCGGTGCGAGCGGCTCCATGAGCGCGTCGCTGGACGAACTTGTACTAGAAGACAATTGGCCAACATCCGCCCTTGGCGAAGTGCGTGTATCGGATCTGTTGGTCGAGCCTTTTGCCGGACTGGGGTCCGGCCTCATTGCGTTGGGCAACTATCAGATAGATTTTGAACCCACCGCTAATGACGAGCTCAGTGCTTCGATACGCGATTTGGGCGGCCCGCTGCAAGTTGCCGGTGTGCTAAAGCTATTCCCGAGCCGGGAATATGTGCTCGAGGGGCAAATTGTGACCCGCCCTAACGCACAAGCTGAACTAACTCAGGGGATTTCCCTGATGACCAGCGAGCCTGATGCTGAGGGACGGCGCAGTTTTTCATTAACCGGGAGTCTCTAAGCTGCAGTAGCAGCGCTGCGCCTGCGTGAGCGCATCAAGGCCTGCTTACTTCCCAGTCCCGAAACGCAGGCAACAGCGGAAAATACAAGCCGACCCGAATCGGGCGTGTGTCAACGCTGGCCATAGCGCTTGCATAGGACTCGAGCTGCGATCGATACCGCTCAACCTCCGAGTCGAGAAATTCGTTCTGACTTCCGTCTGATGGGCTGCTTGTCTTGTAGTCGACAATCCATCGAATGCCGTCTTCTACAAATGTTCTGTCCAGCCGCAGATGAATGACCTGGTTGTTCTCGACGCGGCTTAGCGTCAATTCTGACTCTGCTAGTTCGCGCTCACCAATAATCCAACGCCCCCGCGGATCGTTCAATACACCGATTAATGCGCCCCTTACCCGCTGCATAGCGGCATCGAGCTCGTCCGACTCCACGCCCAGCAGCTGTAAGTCGCGTCGATACTCGGGTGCAGCTTCAGCGATTCGCCCAACCGTCCAGACGTCGAGCCCATTCGCAGTAATTCGATTTAGCCAGTTGTGCACGACTATGCCAATTTGAACGTTGGCTGTTCCCGCCCAATCCAGCTCGAGCCCTTTTTCGCCGTTATCGTCAACGCCAACGGATTCCCTGGACTCTGCCGAAGGAACAATCTCAATCGGCTTTGAGAATCGACGTAAGCGCGGCTGGAAGAACTGCTCGCCGAGATCCGCATCATCACTAACATCGATTCGCGTTTCCGATTCAACCACGCTCCACATCTGACTCAACAGCGAGTTGCCGACGGGCTTGTCAGCATCGCAGCCCCAGACCAAATGCAGTCGATGCCTGGCACGCGTCGCAGCAACATACAAAACACGCGCGCGTTCCGCAGACCCCCGTTTGTTGTTGATGTTGCGAATGTACCGAGCCAGGGCCGACTCGCGTTGAGTGTATGGTGCCAATAAAGTCAGCGATTCACCTTCTGGCCCAGTGCCGTCGACCCAGTCGAGTAATCGACGATCATCGTTGCGGGGTTTGCGGTTCAAGCCAGGTAAAATAACCGTATCGAACTCGAGTCCCTTGGCGCGATGTATGGTCATGATATCGATCTGCGCATCGGGATTGGCGTCAGAGTCCCTGACCGGCTTCTCGAAGGCTCGCTCCAGCAGACTGCCATCCGCGATATCGCTGTTCTGCGTTGCCTCGTCAAGCAAAGCAAAGAACTGATCCAGTCGGGCAGGATCGACGCCCTTTGTCAGCGCCTCAGGCCCGCCTAAGCTTCGCCATGTACTCTCGAGCCATTGACCCAAGCTGGTCCGGGCGCGCAGGTTCATTGCTTCGGCAAGCACGCTGCGGACTGCGACGACGCGATCGCAGCCATCTTCACTGAGCCGTGCCAAAGCTGCAGCGTCGTGAATGAGCTCCCAAATCGTGGTTTCCGGCGACGAATCCGGGCCATTTACCAGTGCTTCCATATCGCGCCAAGTCAGACCGCACCAAGGTGCACGCAGCACAGCAAGCCAAGCGAGCCTGTCGCCAATATGCGTTAACGCGCGGCCGAGGCCGAGCAGATCTTGCACAAACTGTTCTTTGTACAGCGCATCAATCTCAACAGCTCGAGCGGCCCAGCCGCGTGCCCTCAGCATGGCTTGAAACCCGGCCAAGTGCGTCCTGCTCTGAACCAGTACTGCAATGTTTTTATCCGGTCTTTCGCGGCGTTCTTGCTCG